>CAIWRB010000367.1 GCA_903914955.1 uncultured Chloroflexota bacterium
AAAAAAAACTAAAGGAAATTAAATGACAATAGCAATCGCAGTAGCAAATCAGAAAGGCGGTCAAGCCAAAACCACAACCACGATCAACCTTGCTGCAAGGCTGGCTGAGAACGGAAAGAAAGTTCTCACTATGGACAACGACCCGCAGGGACATTGCGCAATCGCCCTGGGTATTCAACCTGAACCGTGCGTCTTCAATGTTCTGCTTGGCCTTGGTGATCCTCATCAATGGGTGCGTGAGACAAAGCGGAAGAATTTGTATTTGATCCCAGGCGATCGCTCCACCGCCACGGCACAATCGGTCATGAGCGCTGAGAATCGCCCCATCTCAGCGGTGGGTGATGCCATTGCGCCATTAATGGCAGAGTATGACTACGTATTTTTCGACACAGCCCCCAGCGCGGGCGACCCAACAGACCAGGGCGTTTCGCTTTCCACCGATTGCCAGTTGATCTCATCCCGTTCACACATGCAGTGCCGCCATCCGCCACGCACCTTCCAAACTTATTGATCAACCTGAATTCCTCTTGCTCAGCTCATGGAATCCTTTCCGCGCTTTTGCAAGGGTTTCCTCATCCCGCCAACCTGAAGGGATTTTCAACTTCTTCTCCTCAAATGGCTTGCCCAAGCGGATTTGAAAATAGCGCGTCTTGTTATGAGGCAAATAATATTCATCGCGGAAGCGATTCAGCAGATCATTCATTTGCTCATTCAAATCCGCCCAGGGCAAATATACCAGCCCGCGTTCTTTGCAGTCCCATGCTTTCTCGCATTCACAGTTCGCAGAAATTCCCTTTTCAGTCATCACCCATAAACGCACAGCCAACTCGCTTTTTCTTCGAATCATATACGCGGTGATCGTCCCATCGGAAGGATCGCTGTACACTTCAACGTAATCCGCCAGCGGCTTGGGCGGCGCGATGATCTTATGCAGAATCGGTTTCACTTTCTGGATTTCCTTCCGTGCGAATTTTTTCTCCGTTACGGACAGTGGATTCGCGGATTCTTTCTTCCCCAGTTTTGATTCTGTTTTCTCGACTAATCCCTCAGACACGATGATTTTGCGCGGCTCGCCATTCAACGCGTGACATTCACCCGCGTGTTCAGCGCATGTCACGCGCTGACACTCTTTGCAGCGCGTCAAACTGTGAATACAAATCGGGCGCGCGCAGACCACGCACTGGGTCATTTCCTTTGCACAGTGTTGACAATATTCCCGTTTACACTCCGCGCACTGCGGCGCGAGACACTCCGCGTGCGCGAGATGACCGTTCTCACATAAATGCAATTTTGTCCCGCCGCGATTACATACCTCGCACAACAAAGGCTGAACCACATGCAGCAGCGGATTCCACGTCACGGTGCGTTTGATGGTCGCGGCGCGGCTGCGAATCTCCACCATCAAATCCAGTTTGGTCATGGCGATCACGGCGAAGTTGACCAATTCCAATTGAATCCGCAAATGATATTTTTGCTCAACATCCGCGAGTTTGGATTCGCGCTCTGCATTAATCACTTCAATTTTCGATTCTATCGCGGCGCGGCGATCTTCCTCTGCCTTTTGTAATCGTTTTTTCGCGTCTTTCAATAAATCAGCGTAATAATTATTCAAGCGCGCGCGATCAAGTTCGAGGAAGCGCTCCAATCTTTTTTGCAGGTGAGTGAGCGTATCGCCAAGTCCATGCGGCACAGCCTTGCGCGCGCGTTCCAACAGCGCAGAAAGAGTCTTCGGATTAAGCGCGGGTTCATTGTTCCAAAATGCAGGCGCAGGCTGAACATGAAGGAATTGACTCTCCTCGTCGAGAATCGCCAGCCGTTCGATCTCCGCCCCGTTGACGGGATAGCCGTTTTGCAGATCCATCCACACGGGCAAAACCAACTCGCGCTTTTCGTCCGCAATCAAACTCACCTTAAAGTTGAAGCGCGCGTAATAATGATAGTGGATCGATTCCTTTTCATTGGCGATGAAAAAGATTTTTGCGTTTGGCAGCAAAAACGCCTTTTCGATTTCGGATTTAAAGCCTGGCTTGTCAGGTCTGACATTGTTGATGAAGAAATGCCCGTTGGCGCTTTGTCCGCGCAGTTCTTCAACGATCGTTTCCACCAGCGCGTGCCCGTAATGCAAAAAGGTCGCGCCATCCTGTTGGTGCGCGGCGTCGAAGACAATTTTTTGCTCGGCGGAAATCCCCCAGCGTACCGCGACATCATCGGGCAACAGCGCTTCATACGTCCCGTAAGCGGGCGGCTCGACCACCCCGCCGAGTTGGAGGAAGTATCCCAATACAAGTTGTTCGAGAGAGTTTGAGTCTTGAGGCATATTTACTCCGCTGTGAAATCCTCTCCGAACAACGCTTCGTCATACTCTTGCGTCTTCTGATGTGTCTTGCGCGCTTCAATCAATTTGTCGCCGAGTTGATTGAATTTCTCACGCAGGTCTTCCGCATTTTGCGCGCCAATCCACGCGTCCACCAGCAAATCTTCAAAGTCACGCTCGTCCTCGATCTGACCGAGGATCATATCCATCTCGCCGATGACCAACTCGAACATGTTGAGTTTCTGGTCAAGGATTTCAAGCAGGTAATCTTCCACCGTGCCGCGCGCCGACAGGTTATAGATTCGCACATCGCGCGTTTGACCGATGCGATGAATACGACCCACGCGCTGTTCGATCCGCATGGGATTCCACGGAATGTCGAAGTTAACCATCGTGCGGCAGAATTGCAGGTTGCGTCCCTCACCCGCCGCCTCGGTGGAAAGCAATATACTTGCGCGGCTTTCAAAATCTGCGATGGCTTGATTTTTGGAGGGCATATCCATCTCGCCGTGATATTGCACAAAATCCACATCCATACGCCGCAGCAATTCGGCAAGTTTCTCCAACGTGCGGCGGAAATGCGTGAAGATGATGACCTTCTCTGTCGGGTCACGCAAAATCGTTTTGAGCAATTTTTCCAACGCCTCTGCCTTCGCCCACGAATGAATTTGTGTGGATCTTTCCGCAAGACTGATCAGTTGGTGGCGACTTTCTTCATTTGTGATTCGCGCGCCAAGCGAACGCAACGTCGCCTCCGCCGCTTTGGGGCTACTGCCAATTTCGCGCTGGAGAGTCAGCAGCGCGAAGCGATCCGTCTGGCGGATCGCGGATTCTTTTTCAACTGGATTTTCTTCAGGCGCGGATTGATTCAAAGGCGCAAGCAGACCGCGAACGCAATCGCTCACCGCTTTATAAAACTCCGCCTCTTCATTTGAAAGGTTCAAGCGTACGGTATTCGCCTGTCGCGGCGGTAGGTTGATATTGACCTGGCTGCGTGTGTGACGCACCATCACATCGCCAAGCAGTTCGCGCAGTTGACCGCGATTCTTCGGCAGACGTGGATCGCCGCTGACCACAAATTGTTTGCGGAACTCGCGCGGCGTTTTCAACTGTCCGGGCTTGAGCAGTGTAATCAGGTTATACAACTCATCGAGATTATTCTCGACGGGCGTCGCGGTTAGCAGCACGATGTATTTGCGCTGCAACTCGTTGACAAATTTCCACGATGCGCTGTTGCGATTCTTGAGGTGATGAGCCTCGTCCAGCACGACGAGATCAAACGGGATTTGAGCAAGCCGCGCACGATGTTCGGCGCGGCGGGCAGTGGCGAGTGATGCGATCAGCAGTGGAAATTTTTCCCACGCTTCTGATCCAGCCGCACGAAAGTCGGCATCCGCAGTGGTGACAAAGCCTGTCAATCCAAACTTGACTGCCAGTTCTTCGCGCCACTGCTCCACCAGCGAAGCGGGTGTCACCACCATCAAACGCTGGACAATGTTGCGCGAGAGATACTCCTTGATGACCAAGCCCGCCTCGATGGTTTTGCCGAGACCGACCTCATCACAGAACATTCCGCGTCCGCGAAAACGGCGCAACATGATCTGCGCCGCGCGCATTTGATAATCGAACGGTGCGAAACTCAACTGCTCGAGGCAGATCAACTCATCGAAGCCACTCACCAACTGCGCGTGTTCCGCCCACAAACGCAGACGATACAACTCGCGGCTGGCAAATTTTCCCGCATTGATCGCGTTGAAGATGGATTCATCAACGGGTGTTAAGCGAATATCAGGTGTCGCGTTCATCAATAGAGAATCTTTTCCACGTAATGGTCTTTGCTTTCATGATTTTCAACGCACTCTTCGCATAAGAGTCTTTCTTCATCAGGATTCTTTGTACAGGTCAGGCAGATATACACAGCCGTAGTTTCCCTGCCTTTTTTCAAGCACTCCACACAGTTGGTATATTTGGGAGTGTTACGTTTGGCTTCGCGCGGATACTTTGCGTCAGGCTGGGACGCTTCAATCGCTTCGAGTGTTAAGACGTGTTCGATCCAATCTCCAAAATCGAAAACATACTTCATTTTACTCCCTACCCCAAGTTCAAGTTCAGCAATGGTGACATCAGCAGCCTCACCGCCGCCGAACGGATCCACACTTCCTAAATCCACTTCGCGGTAGCGGGTGACACCGCGCTTTGCGCCTCCGTGCGGCGCACGCGGAACAAGTTTCCAAAATCCGCCAAGATGATCAAAGTCATGGTCAAATACGTCAACAAGAATTCTATTGAAATCTTTAAGCATATCCTTGCCTTGAATTTCGATCATGCGCCAAATTTTGGGGCGATGTTTCAATTCTGCTTTGAAGCGATACACCTGTTCCTTTTGCTCTTTAGAAACAGATTTCTTTAGAGACTTACGTTTAGTTCCATCGAACTCTTCAACCAAAGAATCCAACATGGATTTTTTACCGTCGCGATACGTAATATCCCCAAATCCAGTGACTGCCATTCGCTCATCACTCGACATGATAATGACCCAATGATAGGGTGGATAACCATCCTTTTGAGGCAGGCGCGCATACGCGGTAGGGAGCGCTTGCGAAAGATACAGCCTCTCACTCGAGGAAGATTCGAGCATTTCATAAAAAATATTCGCAAGCAGTTGGTTGCGGCTTTCAAGCAATGCAGTATTGATTTGCTTGCTCGGCTCATGTTCCATTTTGAGCATGCCGTTTTCGCGGTCCAAAATGGTAAACAGCAAATAATCTTTTTGGGCAAACTTACACGCGTGCAACCAATCGGGGATATGACAGTAGTAAAAGGTCTGCTCGGAAGTTCCGAAAATTCCTTTGATATTCTTCTTGATGGTGTTTATCTTGAATTTGATCATCTCCCCATTGGCATCCATCAAATGAAAATTTGCCAGATTAAATCCTTCTGGCAAATAATGTGAAAACATATTGGCGACATCAAAAAAGCCCTTGCTGACTTCCTCGCGGCTCAAATCCACGCGAAAGCGAACTCCCTGCCAGGCAAGGCGCAGCGGAGTAATCGTATCGGAATCTATGAAGACCAACTGACGCCCAATGGCTTCTTTGATTTTTTTCTCCGCCGCTTTTATCGGGTCTTTTGAGGTGGATGGACGCACAGCGACAATCTTCTGCGCCAATTTCAACACAGACATCGGCGCAGATACGTCACGCAGGACGGATTCAATCACCTGATCATAATTTGGGGCAAGGTCTTGTGGGCGGGGCATAGAAATCTCCAGCGAGAAGAGTGAATGTGGGCAAGTGCAACCGCAGCCAAATAAAACGATGTAAGGTTTTATTCCTCGAACTGCAGGCAGCCTTGATGTTCAAACGTCAACAAACCTGCGCGCGGACTATTTGCATTCGCACATACACCCCAATCCATACCAAGTTTGCCTGGCAATTTAAGAAAGTGCTTGCAACCACAGGAACAATCCGCGCAGTCGCGTTCGCGCTCGCCGTAAGGTTCAAAATCCGAGGGCAAGTGGCGACAGATGGAAAGCAGGTGTTCATGAAGGGAAGGTTTGCCGTCGCTTCCTTTTCCGATCAAATACAGGTAATCCTCCGCAAAGTTCTCGAATATCACCCGCAGCAGTTCTTCGTCCTCATGCGAAAACTTGTAATGCTCGGGCAAGTGATGAACTTCCATGTCGTACTTTGCCGTTTCACCATTCCATTTCACTTGGGATTGCAATCCACGATATTTGAAATGCAGCTGCGGATGCGGGTCGGGCGGGCGCGGCTCGACAGGTGTATATTTATGAACCTCCCGCTCAGGCTCGCCCGTTTCGGGGTTGCGCGTCAAAACGGCTTTCAATTTGCGATCTTCAATTTCGAACCAGACTTTGACATATACCCATTCATTTTTTGTGCTGCAACCCTGGCACTTGAATTCTTCGGCGATGAAGTAGTGTCCCGAATATTTCGGAACTTCATCCCCTACAAAGAAATGATCCATGACGTTTTCAAATTCTTTCGTTTGAATCTCCGCCAAACCCAAAGTGCGTTCCATGCGATGTGCTTCGGTCTTATCGGACGTATCCAGTTGCTCGATCCAGGCGTCAATATCTTCAAAGCCATCACGCCTTGCCCAAAAATCCTGTAAGTAGAATTTGCGCTCGCCGCGCAGGTATTCCTGCCGCGATTGGATTTGCCGCTGCTTATAATCCTTTACCTCTTGTTCCGCCTGTTCGTGCGTCAACGGGGTATGATGATATTGCCTGCTGCAAAAGGGACAGTCTAATTCTGTGTGAATAGTGTCAAACATTCCCATAAATGCCTCGCTCCAAGTTGAGGTTATTATTATACACAAGACGTTCCATTCAAGAACAGATTGCCTTGCATCGAGTTTGCAAAGCCATGCTGGGAAATTCGATCTACAAGAAAACTGGCCAAAGGACAGCTTGACGCCGAGTGATATACTACGCCAAAAGGAGTCCCATGAGCGAATATTAATACTACGGCTGGCAAGCAATAGATCGTTCTCTCACTGCGCGCGAACTTGAAGAAGTAGACCGCCTTTCCAGTCACATGGATGAGGTCACATCCACCTACGCTTCAGTCACTTATCAATGGGGTGATTTCAAACACAAACCGGATCAGATCCTGCTCAAATATTTCGATGTTTTTGTGTACGACTCCAATTTTGGATATCGGCGCGTTCTCTTTCGCATCCCCAAAAACTGCTTGACCCTCAATCTGTCGCCCCTTACCTTGATGATGAAAATATCAGCCTCGAAACGCATGGAAATTTTCTGGTTCTAATGTTTTTTGTGGTCATCGTTTACAGCCGGACATGGATGTTGCAATCAGCAAATTATGCAATCAATTGGAATGATAGACGACCCCATTCATTCTATGAACTGGCGACGAGTAGGATTTGCTAATTTCTACGCGTGAGCAGTAGGGTCTGAAATTGTTTAACAAAGCCCAGTCCCGTATTGACCGCTCAGATGAAGACCAATGTCTGTGGAAGAAAAGCGTACCTTCCAACCAGCGATCCATAGGATTCATGAGGCAATCGAGCATGTTACTGGTACGGTGCGCAAGTGGATGATCATAAGCCAAGACAAAGAGCTCCACTTTGGCGCAGAGCTTGCGGGTTGCTTCCAAAACATACTCGCTGGTATTCTTCTCAGCCCACAGGGACATTCGGTGCCCGTTCTCCCAGGACGTACCACGGGTTGGCAGGCTTGCTTCGACCCCAGTCTGTGTTCCACTTGTCTGTTCTAACTGGATGGACGTTGTTGGACCAAACCTCAAAAACGTGGCCCGCGTTATCTGCAACTTTCACCACACATGAAGTGCGCGCGGCCAAACGGCGCAAAGACTATCTGGCACATCAAGATCATAGTCACAACTTGCGCTCTGCCGTAGAAGCCACCGTGCGCTCGCTGAAACATCCATTTCTCGCAGGCAAGTTGCCGGTGCGTGGAAAGTTCAGAGTAACCTGTATGGCGATCACACCTGCCGCCACAACCAAAGTGCGGAGGATCCAACGCTACCAGATTGCGAAAATGAAGCAGGCAGAAGCAGCAATCAGCCTGCAAAGAGATGCGGGACCTGTTCCTCTGGTTTCTTTTTTTGCTTTTTCGGCGCGCTGGCTACGCTCCCGGCTCGTTTTTAGCCCGAGTTTCGGTTGTTAAAGAACAGCTTCTTGCAGAGGAGTCATACATACAACAGATATTTTTAGCAGGCGTCACACAAAAAACGCAATTGTATTGCGGATTTGTGTGAAACTCTAGCCTAGCGAATTTTTATCCATTTCTGGTGAAATCTGAAAACGTGAGGGCATATATGATTATCCTTGAATTGCCGACGCAGAAAAAGGGTCTGTACGCATCTTGCAAATTGAATGCAGATTGATAAAGCATAAGCTATTCAAAATATGAGGGATGTTTTATCGGCTTCAATATTTTATGTCAGCCCCGAAAAATCAACAGCCTTATCTGACCAATTCTTCGCCTGCACTGAAAGAAGGACGCGCTGTTTGGGATTCTGACTTGCTTCGCTCCAGGTGCGCTGCCAGAGAGAAATCATAGTCTGCATTTGAACAAGTTCTGCGGCAGTTTCAGGTGAAGTTTCAGCGGCAGTCCATTCGATGAGATGTTTGGCCTCATCCAGCAAATTGGATACGATAGATGGATCGTTTGATTTTCTGGCGGAGGATGAGATACGCCCAAATGTGGCAGCAAGACCTCCAAGCCGACGAGGCAGGGCGTCTCGCAGAAAGCGTTCACGAAGTTTTTCTTTATCTTTCATTTTATGCCTCCTAGGATTTCCCGTGTGACTGCTTCAACCTGCGTCCGAAGATTTTCATCTTGGATCACAACACTTCGATTTCCAAGACGTGGGCGGATATTGATCAGGGATTCGAACTCTATACGCTGTTCGTCTGGATACCAGTTTGCACCCCAAAGATCATCCTGTTCACTGCCATTCTCCAGCAAGACAGATTCGCAATCGGCGTGCATTTCTCCACCACCAGACAGAATATGTTTCCGAATATCCACGACAATTTTGATCATGGTCTCATATTCTTGAAGCATTTCCTGAATTTGAGCAAGTGCAACGGTTTCTTTAAGTAGGTAAATCATGGTTTCTCCAGCGCAGAAGTTCTTGGGATGATTGGCTGCAATTATACAACCTGAGTGCATGTACACTATCTTTTCACTTTGTGCTCATCGCGGGCAGTGATCGTGCCACTTTTGATATCACCTCCAATGTAGATGTTGGTGGAATTTCCAGCAGGCTATCTTCTCTCGGTTTCGTTGACGACGCCACTGGGTAATATTTTTACATTCACATTGCCAGCCGATTTCCATTTTTTACGGCACGCTCTTCAAAACCATCCTGCTCAAGTTGAAGCAGATATGTGTATGTGCGGCGATGGCAGCGGAACGCCTTTCACTGCAGGTAAGCGCAGGTAACAGTTAAATATATGTTTGAGCATCATAGTAGTGTCTGCACAAAATAGACTAAGGCGTGACTTGGGCTTTTCACTGTGTCAAGTGCCTGTTTCGGCATGCCAACATCGGATGTCTTCGCCCAAAATAAAATGCCACCCGTGTTTTCAATTTGATAATGCGCGTGAAGGATGTGTATGGATAGATTCTCTTCTTGGAAAATTTGCCAATTCAGATGGCAACATGATTTTAGTGCAGAAATTATTTTTGATAGTTTAGATTGCTTAAAGCGCTCAGAGTAGAGAATGATTTGGACTATTTTTTAACTATTTTCTGGCGGCTTTGAGTGTAAAATTAGATGCGATTGTCCTGCAGAGTAGGGAGATTTTAAGTGTATAATTTTGGCAGAGGTATATTATGACTTTTACAACTTATGAAGGCGTTGTAGAAAAGGGGAGAATCCGTTT
>CAIWRB010000368.1 GCA_903914955.1 uncultured Chloroflexota bacterium
GATCTGGAAGATCGAGTTCAGGAGCGCACCCTGGCGCTCAGCGAGACCAATCACGAGCTTGAATTGGAGATCACGAACCGCAAACTTGCGGAAGATGATTTACGTGTATCCGAGGAAGAATTTAGATTAGCCTTTACCATCAGCCCCGATTCGAAAAATATCAGCCGCCTTGAGGATGGAAAGATCGTCACGATCAACGCGGGCTTTACCCAAATGTTGGGCTTCACTCTGGAAGAATGCATTGGCAAAACCACTATTGATTTGAACGTTTGGGACCGCCCGGAAGACCGCCTGATGCTGGTGGAAGGCTTATCAAAGCGCGGCGAAGTCTCCAATCTTGAGGTGCGTTTTCGTGCGAAGGATGGAGACATCAAATACGGCATAATGTCCGCCGCTGTGATGGATCTGAACGGCGGCAAACATATTATCAGTAACACTCACGATATCACCGAGCGCAAACGGCTGGAAAATAAATTGAGGGAAAACGAAGAAAAATATCGCCTCTCAGAATTAGAGTTAAAAGAAGCTCAAGCAGTCTCTCACGTTGGAAGTTGGAAATGGAGTCTGGAAAAGAGTGAAATTACCTGGTCTGATGAAATGTATCGCCTATTTGGAATTGAAAAAAATTCCTACAGCGGGCGGCTCGGTGATGTGATCGCAAAGGTGATCCACCCTGAAGATCTGCATATTGTTCAGCCTTCCAACGCTCAGCCGATCGCTGAAAAAAAACCGATCGATTATCGCATTATCCTGCCGGATGGAGCGATCCGTCATATATGGGCGAAGGCAGGCGAAGCTGTTTTTGATCAGGAGGGTAAACCGCTCTATATGACAGGCACCGCCGAGGATATCACCGAGCGCAAGGAGATGGAAGAAATATTACGCGAGAACGAAAATCGTTTCAGAAGCATGTTCGAGATGCACACCGCGGTGATGCTGCTCATTGAACCAACAACAGGGCTGATCTTGAACGCCAATTATGCAGCCGAAAAATTCTACGGCTACCCCAGAGAGCAACTTTGCTCGATGAATATTTCCGACATCAATACTTTACAGCCTGAAGAAATTCTGGCGGAACGAAAAAGAGCGCTAGCCAACGAACGCAACTATTTTAATTTCCAGCATCGTCTGGCAAATGGAGATATTCGCAGGGTGGAGGTATATTCATCACCCCTGATGCAGTCTGGCAAGCCAGTTCTTTTTTCCTTGATCCACGACGTCACCGAACGCAAGCAGGCGGAAGAGGCGTTGAGCGTTTCGGAAGCCAGTTACCGGCGTCTTTTTGAAGCGGCACAGGATGGGATCCTGATCCTGAATGCAGATACCGGCAAGATCGTGGATGTGAATCCATATATGATCTATTTGTTGGGTTTCTCGAGGGAACAATTCCTTGGCAAATATATCTGGGATATTGGATTCCCGCTGGACATGATGGGTAATCTTGAAATGTTCCTGAAATTACAACAGAAACAATATGTTCGTTATGAAGACCTGCCGCTTATGTCAGCGCAGGGCCGAAAGGTGCATGTTGAGTTCATCAGTAGTGTCTATTTCGTAGATGACAGAAAGGTCATTCAATGTAACGTTCGAGATATTTCGGAACGTATGGAAAGTAAAAAGAAGATCCTCCAATTGAATAACGATCTGGAAAAACTTGCAAGCACAGATGGATTGACCGGCATTAACAATCACCGCTTCCTGTTGAAACTCGCCGAGCGCGAATTCGATATTGCCATGCGCTATCAGCCGCCGCTCTCGATGATATTCTTTGATATTGATAATTTCAAAC
>CAIWRB010000369.1 GCA_903914955.1 uncultured Chloroflexota bacterium
AGTGTCTGTATCTTGACATTTATTTTCCTTTCTTCCGGGTGATACCCGAAGAAACTTTCAAATACGGTCTGCCAGCATCATAACTGTCTCTTAAAATATAAGTCTAATCACTTCCATAAATATCTTGGAACGGCCTGCCCTCTCTCAGGCCGTTCTCCCTTTTTTTTCTTTCAATCCCTACAACTTTGCGAACCGACTGACAACCTTCGCCGCCGTGGCGGGACGATCCATCACAGCGCCTTGATGAATGAGGATTGGCGTGCCTTCCTTCATGTAAGCTTTATCCAAATACGCCTGACCTGTGATGAACCTCTGTCCATCAATTGCGCAGGAGGTGACGAAGCCAATTCGCTCGCCGTTGGCGTTGACCACGGGGTCGCCGTTGTGCGCCATGCGAACGCGCTGGTCATCGAATGTGAAGCGGATGACGCCGCCTTTGCGTTCTTTCTCTCTTGCAACATAAGCATCACGCCCAATGAACCACGGTTTGTACGGCTTGACGTATGAACCAAATCCGCCTTCTGCAACGCCCAAATCTCTACCTTCAAATTTGCCTGAGCCGAGTCCCATTTCATGACCATATAACGGCAAACCTGCTTCGGTGCGTAATGAATCTCTCGCGCCCAAGCCAATGGCTTTCACGCCAAACTGTTCACCCGCTTTCATGACTGCGTTCCAAAACTCCACGACGCGCTCGGGGTGAACGAATAATTCAAAAGCCATCTTCTCGCCTGTGTAGCCTGTGCGCGAAACGATCAAATCAAATCCGCCAACGACTGCATCGCATAATTCTGTGCGCTTCAACTTCATGATATTCGCACGCGTTTTATCGTCCACGCCCATCGCGAGCAGAATGTCGCGGCTCTTCGGGCCTTGCAGGGCAATATCCACCCGCATGGCCGAACCAGCTTTCGGGTCACGCAGGTTGCGGATTTCTGCACCATATCCATAAGTCCGTGCCCATGTTCGACTGTTATCTATCTTCACTATTCCATCGCGCACACTTTCAAGCCAAGTGCGATCCTTGTCATCGTTGGACGCGTTTACGACCACCAGATAATTATCCCAGCCGCGGCGATAAATGAGTGTGTCATCGATCACATCCGCATCGGGGGTGAGGAAATGCGAATACAAAGACTCGCCAGGCAGCAATCCGCCGCAGTCATTGCCGCAAACCGTATCTAGGAACGAAGCTGCGTCCGCACCGCGCACATCGTAGACGCCCATGTGCGAAACATCGAACAAGCCCGCAGCGTTGCGCGTGGCAAGATGCTCCTCAAAAATTCCTGTGTACTGCACAGGCATTTCCCAACCCGCGAATGGCACCATTCTGCCGCCCAAATCTCGATGGGTTTGATTCAATGCTGTCTTTTTTAACTCGCCTTCGGATTCGTTCCAGATGAAAGGCGGCAGCGCCTCTTCTTTTAACTTGGAATTGACTCCAACAAACCAGGGCTTGACTCCGCCTTTGAGCGGGGGAACGGTCACCGTTAATTTAGCTTTGGCTTCATTCACAACAAATGCGCCTGGCATTCGTTTCGCGCTGAAATCTTTTGTGCCATCCAAATTAAAGGATGTGTATCCATCTGAAAGATCGCGCAGCCAGGTAGCTACTGCTGACGCGTTCTTGACAGGCACAGCCAATTGATAAGTGGCGTTATCCACGTTCTTCAACATTCCTTTGATTACACCTTTGGCAGTTGCAATAGAAGTTAACTGAGTCTTGCCTTTCTTCAACGCGGAAAGATCAGAAGACAGAGCATAATCCAAAACCTGCCTCACACGTTGACCGCTCAATTCATAGACACCGCTCGTGGATTTATCATCAATATAATAGAAATGCGGATACCCGCTTTTCTTGAATTTGAAATCAATGCCCGCGCTTTCAGCCAACTTTCTAACCTTCAACCTGGCAGCATTCAACACATTGAAATCAAGTTTGGCGCGGCGCTGCTTGCCTTTCTTCACGGTATCCACTGAATGAGGCGCACAGGCTTCGAGAACGTCTGCCATGATGTTTGCCAGTTCACGCGCAGACTTCTCGTTGAAACCGCGCTGAGAGATCCAGGGCGTCCCCAATCTAATGCCTGATGGGTCAGCCGAGTTCCTGTCACCAGGGATGGTGTTGCGATTAACAACTACGCCGACGATATCCAAAATGCGCGCGGCTTGATCTCCGCTTAACTTCGTACCATCTTCGCCGACAACGGAGGTTACGTCCACATTCAGCATGTGACAATTCGTTCCGCCGAACGGCACGCGGAATCCGCGCTTGGTGAATTGATCTGCCATGGCCGCCGCGTTCTTGATGGTTTGCGTCTGCAATTGCTTGAATTGTTTGGTTTGAGTCAATTTGAATGTCAACGCCAAACCTGCGAAAACATTGACGTGTGGTCCTCCTTGTTCCCCGGGAAAGACGGCTTTGTCAAGTTTCTTTGCAATCACCGCATCGGTTGTCATCAAGACTGCGCCGCGCGGACCGTCAATGCTCTTGTGCGTTGTGGACATTACAACGTGAGCATATCCAATAGGCGAAGGAACCACCCCCGCTGCAACCAGTCCGCCGATGTGCGAGATGTCAGTCAACAAATATGCGCCGACTTCGTCCGCGATCTCGCGGAACTTCTTCCAGTCAGGAACCCATGAATAAGATGAATAACCAGCAATTAAAAGTTTCGGTTTGTTTTCCAAAGCCAATGCGCGGATGGCGTCATAATCAAGTTTCTCGTTCGCATCAATTGTGTAATGGACAGCCTTGAACCATTTTCCTGAGCGGTTCACAGACGAGCCATGCGAGAGATGTCCGCCGTGCAAAAGGTTGAGTCCCATTACGGTATCGCCGAGATTCAACAACGCTTGATACACCGCGTTATTGGCGGGAGCGCCAGACAAAGCCTGCACGTTTACGAATATCTGGTCGGCGGTGAATCCATTTGCTGCGAAGGTTTCAGCTGCGCGTCGGCGGGCAAGGGCTTCAACAGCGTCCGCATATTCTACGCCTTTGTAATAACGCGGATCCCCGTTTCGGCGGTAATGAGCAAGCCGCGCCGGGTAATCGAGGATCTCTTCCTCGGTCATCCAACGTGACTCTTCATCTGGGTAGCCTTCAGCATAAATATTCTGGAATGCCGAAGCCAATGCTTCACGCACAGCCATCGGCGCAGTGGATTCGCTGGGGATGAGGATCAGTTTTCTGGCTTGCCTCTCAGCTTCCAGTTGAGTCAGATCGAAAACGTCACGGTCAAGTTTGGCTAAGTCGCCACGAAATAGAAAATCGGACATTGTGTTCTCCTTTTGAGAGTTGTTTTTGGAATTGTCAGACAGTTGAATTGTAGGACGGGAGCGAGGGATGGTCAAGTGAGGAATGACATAAAAACAGCCCTACGACTTTCATCGCAAGGCTGACTTTTTCACTTTTGCTTCTCAACTTCTAGATATGGATCGCGTTACCTTCTGCGCCGTGCGCGGCTTCCATGATCGCTTCTGAAAGCGTGGGGTGCGCGTGGACGTTGCGCGCGATCTCGTGCGGCGTGAGTTCCATCATGTGCGCCAGAGTCAACTCAGGGAGCAGTTCTGTTACTTCGGGGCCGATCATGGATGCGCCGAGAAGTTCGCCGTATTTTCCATCCACAACAATTTTTACAAAGCCGCCGTAATCGCCCATTCCGAGCGCCTTGCCATTTGCTTGAAATGGGAAACGCCCGATCTTGACAGTCAGTCCGCGTTCCTTGGCCTGCGCTTCCGTCATGCCGAATGACGCGATCTGCGGCTGGCAGTACGTGGCGCGCGGCATCATTTCGTAATCGAGCGTGATCGTTTCTGCGCCAGCGATATTCTCGGCGCAGATGATGCCCATCGCCGAGCCGACATGCGCCAGCATAAGTTTGCCCGTTACGTCGCCAATGGCCCACACGCCCGCGACACTCGTCTGCATTTTTTCATTGATATCCACAAAGCCGCGCTCGTTGATCTTGACTCCTACTTCTTCGAGTCCGAGTCCTTTGGAGCTGGGGCGGAAACCGATCGCGACCAAAGCCTGATCCGCTTCGAGGACAGTTTCTTTGCCCTCGGCAGAAACCTTCACCTTTACACCAGTTGCCGCCGCTTCGACAGATTCGACTTTGTGCCCCGCCAATATTTTGATGCCGCGCTTCTTGAATTCCTTTTCAAGCTCCTTTGAAATTTCTTCATCTTCCAACGGAACAATACGCGGCAGCATTTCAACGATGGTTACATCCACGCCATATGAACTCCACACGGTGGCAAATTCCACACCGATCGCGCCCGAGCCGATGATGACAACCGATTTGGGAAGTGTGGTTTGCAAAATGGCTTCCCAATACGTGACGACTTTTTGCCCATCCACTTTCCAGACTGGGGGAACCGCTGCGCTCGCGCCTGTTGCAACGATGATATTTTTTGCTTTCAGTTCAGTTACTTTATTATCTTTATCTGTAACTGCAATCATGTCTTTTGATTTGAACTTTGCTTCGCCCATAAATACGGTGATGTTGTTCTTCTTCATCAAAAAGCCAATGCCTTTGACGAGTCGATCTGAATTTTGGCGTGAACGTTTTACCGCCACACTGTAATCCAGTTTCAAATTATCGAATGAAAAGCCAAAATCTTTTGCGCGTTCACGTAGCGTGTG
>CAIWRB010000370.1 GCA_903914955.1 uncultured Chloroflexota bacterium
CGGGTTCGCTTCCATACTGGTAGGCATTTCGTATATGGTGATTGGGGTTACGAACATCCTCCTACCACCAGCGCTAACCTACGCAAATGACGCTCAATCACCTTTTATGTATTTTGAAGCAAATAGAGGATTGTATACGACAGCGTCTTGGGCATGGACTTTGGGGGCTCTCTTTGCTCTTGCCTTGATACCAGCAGTGTCGGCGACGGTTCAACATCTGAACGAAGGCTGGGTACGCTGGACAAGTTCACTGGCAACCCTCGCTTTCGCGGTGTCCTTCCTCGATTACTATTGGGACCCCCCCTAGGGCCGCCGCTTATGTAGCAGGAAATGATGGTTGGAGAGCCGCATTGACTGTCCCCGGCGCTCCGCATATTATCGATGCACAGGGTTGGCTTGGGTTCGGTGCCGTTGGTTTATGGATCCTGGTTGCCAGTCTATTAGCGTTACGCGGTAATGCCTGGCCCAAGGGTCTGGCTTATGTTGGTATTGCGACTGCATTTTTTTACTTCCTGGCTCTTGCTCCCGCAGTCATTCCAAGTCTTTCAGGCGCAGTAATATTTACAATAGTCGCAGGCGGAGGTGGGCTTGTTTTAGCTCCCATTTGGTTCACCTGGATGGGTATCTTTTTGCGCCGTACTGGCTCATCATTAGACTCGGCCTAACCAAATGGATCTCAAAGCCCTCTTCACCCCCTTCCCGCTTCTCTCCACCCCGAGTCTGATTCTGCGTGCCTTGCAACCGTCCGACCTCGATGATCTGTACGAATACGCATCCGACCCGCAGATCGATCGTTATGTCCCATGGGAGCATTACAAAAATATCGAAGAAGCCCGCGAGAATCTAAACGAGTTTCTTGAAGAATATGAAAAGGACGGACTTGGTGCCTGGGGTATCGAGCATCGCGCCGACAGGAAACTGATCGGCATCATCAATACCAGTATTCCTCATCGGATCAATCGCCGCGTTGAAATGGGCTATACCATCTCCCGTGCTTATTGGGGACAAGGTTATGCCACAGAAGCCGTTAAAGCATTAATTGAATTTGGATTTGAAAAAATGGATCTGCTGCGCATCGAAGCGGTTGTTTTGCCCGAACATTTGGCATCCGCTCGGGTACTTGAGAAAAGCGGAATGCAATTTGAAGGCGTACTCCATAGTTACCAGGTATGGCGAAATAATCCATGCGATCTTTGTATGTATGCCATTATTAACCCAAAGAGAGAAGCAAATCAATGACAATCATCCTCGAAACAAAAAGACTCATCCTTCGCCATCAAGTCATCGAAGATTTGGATGATCTTTGGGCGTTGTACTGCAATCCCAATATCACGAAATACATTCCCGATGCGCCGAATTCCCGCGCAGAAGCTCAGGAGGAATTGGAATGGCACATGCACGGGCATCCCAAACATCCCGAGCTGGGATTGTGGGCAACCATTCACAAAGAGACCGGCAAGTTTATCGGTCGTTGCGGCTTGCTGCCGTGGACGATTGAAGATCAGTACGATGTTGAAGTGGCATATACCATCGCAGAAGAATATTGGGGTCAAGGCTTGGGCTCCGAAGCCGCACAAGCCATTCTCAATTATGGGTTCGAGAAATTGAATCTATCCCGCCTGATCTGCATGATTGAACCTGAAAACATCGGCTCGCAAAAAGTCGCCGAAAAGATCGGCATGTCGCTTGAAAAGAAAGTTGATCTGCCGCTAGATGGAGTTGACTACCCGATATTTATTTATTCGATCAATGAGCAAGCCGTGCAACGAACATGACCTGCCATGATCCTTATGCGATATGAGAAACCTGCTCCGCAACTCACCAAATCTTTTGGCGCGTGGTCACATCCAAGGCGATTCTGGGTGGACTACATCACAGCTATTCGCGAATAGCCCCTCAAAATTAATTCATATAGTCAGTCGTAAAACTTTACAGCCAAGGGTGAATAGTATTAATCGATCACCAGAAAATGAAGACAAAATGTATTTGGCTACTTGTGAAGGACTGCGAATCCCAGAGATGAGGTATTCACGGGCGTGTCTGCAAATGGAGGGGCCATCTGCCAGCGAAAAATCTGTCTAAAACCCCAAAAAACCTGACGGATGAGTCAAGTAGCCAGCACAGCCTCCTTCTTCCTTTTCTCCCATCTTACTCCTATTTCCCGAAACTTTAGTCCACCCCCAATCGGATTTTAGTGGTTGACTTCTTGTAATCGTCTAATATAATTAAAAAACCAAGACGTCCCGTATCCAATTTTGTGGAGAGAGGTAATATTGTTACGTTGAATGGAGGTGGCTGGACGATATTTCAGTTTAGATTATTTTCTTATTTATAATTGGACAATTCAAAAGGAGAGAGAGAAA
>CAIWRB010000371.1 GCA_903914955.1 uncultured Chloroflexota bacterium
CATTGGGAATAATCATTTCATGAGGAGAAAAATATAAAATGGGCATCTTATTAATGATTCATTCAATTCTGCGCTGGTTGATCGTTATCGTAGCGGTCTTTGCGATCGCCAAGTTTGCGTTGGGCTGGCTGCGAGGTGGCACATTTAAAGGTATGGATCGCGGACTCGCATCTGGATTTAGCGGTTTGGTTGATTTGCAAGTCACACTCGGCATTATTTATCTGATCTGGGACGGCATCGCAACTACGGGTTTTCCAGCATTTCGCATTGAACATGCCATTACGATGATCATCGCCGCAGTGGTTGGTCATCTTTCTGCGCGCTGGAAAAATACTGAAGATAAGATTCGATTCCGCAATTCTTTATTCATTGTGATCGATGTGCTGATCATTATTTTCATCGGGGTGGCGCGACTGCCTGGCGGCTGGAGCAGGTAACAGCCGACACCAGAGCGAGTCGAAGTCCCAGGGAAAAAGTTGAGTTGGACGATTCTAGAGCCGCAAAAAATCCTATTTACAATATTTTGATTTATGATAAACTTCATTAAATCTGCACTGCAACACACTTTTCTTAGTGCCAACGCAGTGCGGCGAACGTGTCGTCGCTAAGGCTGGACGTTGAATTAAATGGAGAAGAGATGGAAAACAAGTTATATGTAGGCAACTTGCCCTACGCCGCTAGTGAAGAGGATATCAAAAACCACTTCAGTCAGGCCGGCACTGTAACCTCCGTTGCGCTCATCACAGATCGCGCATCAGGCCGCGCAAAAGGCTTCGGCTTTGTGGAAATGTCAACAGCTGAAGAAGCCCAAAAGGCAATCAGCATGTTCAATGGACTTGAATTCATGGGGCGTGCAATTACCGTCAACGTTGCCAAACCCCGCGAAGACAAACCCCGCAATTTTGGCGATAGAAATCGCAGTCGCAACGGTGGCGGCGGTGAACGGAACCGCTATTAGAAAAAAATCCAGCCTTGAAACCTGAATGAAAATTTACAGCCCTGCATCAGCGGGGCTGTTATCATTTAGTCATGAAATGGCTCATTCTGTTTGGCTCAATTTTAAATCAAAACCTCCGAGGTCTTTACGACTTCGGAGGTTTTGGATACGAGTTACTTCTTTTTCTTTGCAGGCTTTTTCGCCGAAACCTTATTTACAGGCTTGGCTGCAGGTTTCGCCGCTTTTTCTTTCTTCTTTCCTTCTTTCCCCTTCGGGGACGATGTCTTCTCATCCTTCGCTACTTTCCCTTTCGGCAGCAGTGTCACGAACCGCTCCACGGTCCACGCCACGATCACGGATGTAACTGCTTCGCCTGGTTTCACTTCCACGATCGCATCACCTTTTGTGGCGGCGCGTTTACGGATTCCAGCGGCATCCAATCTTGCGGATTTGGGCGCGCCCTTGCTGGTGTGGATGGTGGCGATGTGATTCGGTTTGCCCGAGGCGACTCCCGCAATGGTGACCTTCTTTGGCAATGACCAGACATTCACGCCTTTGCCGTAACGTCCCTGGGTTGGGAATTCTTTTTCGCTGACGCGCTTGGCTTTGCCATCGGATGTCATCAGGAAGATCTCGCCTTCGGCGGGTAGGATTTCCGCACCGACCAATTCAGTGCCATCTTCTAGCTTAATCCCGTTGACACCCGCGGCGACGAGTCCCATCGGGCGCACATCATCTTCCTTGAATCGGATCGCCATGCCTTGGGATGTGACCAGCAGGATATCTTTCTTCGCGCCGTCCGTTAAGCCAACCCATCCGAGTCTGTCACCTTCGTTGACTCTCGCCAAAACAAATGTCTGCGCCGAAGGCCCAGGCATTTCGGTGACGAGGCTCTTCTTGACCATGCCAAAGCGTGATACCGTGAGAACACAAGTCTCTGGCGCGAACTCGGAGCGTTTGGCGGGCATCGAAAATACTGCCGCGAGATTATCTTCTTCAGTTAATGGTGAGGCTTTGAAATATGGAATGCCGTCAGATAAATGCCCATTCGAGCCGATCTCGGGCAGGGTGTGCAATGCGATCGCGGCGGCTTTACCGTTTTCGGCGACAAGATAAAGTGTATCAGTTGATGAGGCTCTCACAAGGAAATGCGGCGCTTCATTTCCAGATGGGCGCGGCGCTTTATCTTCATGTGTGCGCGCTATGATGCCTTCAGCCGTCACGCCGATCCAGACGGTTTGTTCGGTGATCAAATCTGTGGCGACCAATGACCTTACACCTTTTCCACTCTTTTTAAGATTAACAATTTGGGTGCGGCGGCGGTCGCCATAGGCGGCTTTCACGCGCAGGAGTTCATCCGATACAACGGCGCGCATTAATTTCGGAGATTTCAACAAAGTAGTTAGATCTTTGATGATCGCGGAAACTTCCTTGTATTCGGTTTCGATCTTCTTGCGTTCGAGCGCGGCCAGTCGGCGCAGCTGCATGTCGAGGATGGCGTTGGTCTGCAACTCGGTCAGCTTGAAACGCTTCATCAGTTTTTGACGGGCAGTCTCCACGTCAGGCGCGGAGCGGATGATCTGGATAATTTCATCCAAATTCTTTAGCGCGGTTAAATATCCTTCAAGGATATGAGCGCGCGCTTTGGCTTTCTCCAGATCAAATTCGGCGCGGCGTTTGATGATCGTTAATCGATGTTCAACATAAACGCGCAAAGCCTGCTTCAATGTTAAAGTGCGCGGCTCGCCATCGACTAACGCCAGCAAGTTGATGCCGAATGTAGTTTGCATGGGCGTGCGTTTATACAGTTCGCGCAAAACGGTTTCAGGCTCGACGTTCTTCGTCATTTCGAGGACGATGCGCATTCCCTGTCGATCGGATTCATCGCGCAGATCAGATAAGCCTTCGAGGTGCCCATCACGCGCCAGCTCGGCAATGCGCTCGATCAAACTGGACTTGTTGACCTGATACGGTAATTCTGTGACAATGATGCGGCTTTTGCCGCGTTCCATCTCTTCGATATGCGCCTTGGCTTGCACAGTGACTCGCCCGCGCCCTGAACCATACGCGGACTCAATGTTGTCTTCACCTTTTTCTTGAATGATGATTCCGCCCGTGGGGAAATCGGGTCCTTGCACAAATTCCATTAATTGCTCAACATCAATATCGTCGAGCTTGTCCCACTTCTCGATCATGTATACGAGCGCGTCCACGATTTCGCCGAGGTTGTGCGGCGGGATGGAAGTTGCCATACCGACGGCGATACCGGTTGCGCCGTTCACCAAAAGATTGGGGATCGCAGCGGGCAGAACGCTCGGCTCTTCGAGAGTGTCGTCAAAGTTGGGGGTAAATGCGACGGTATCTTTATTGAGGTCGAATAGAATATCGAGCGCAGCGGATGTAAGCCGCGCCTCGGTATAACGCATCGCGGCAGGCGGGTCGCCATCCACGGAACCGAAGTTTCCCTGGCCATCGACGAGCAGTGTGCGCAGGGAGAAATCCTGCGCCATACGCGCCATCGCTTCGTAGACAGCTGAGTCGCCATGTGGATGATATTTACCGAGCACTTCACCCACGATACGAGCGGATTTCTTGTAAGCCGTATCCGCGCGGATGCCCATGTCATACATCGCATATAGAATGCGCCTTTGGACAGGTTTGAGTCCGTCACGCGCATCGGGCAGGGCGCGCGCCACAATTACGCTCATGGCGTAATCGAGATACGACTGCTGCATTTCAGTGTCTATGTCTATTTTTCTAACGATACCAAGTTCCATGATAACTCCAAGACCTTAACTGCGAAGGGCACTTAGTGACACAAAGGAAAATAAACCTTTGTGCTCCTTCGTGTCCTTTGTGGTGGACGAAAGTTTGTTCTATATCGGGGCTTATCTTACGGGGAAAAAGAAAAGGCGTCAAGTGGGGCTGCATCTCGTGCGGTTACAAGGCATATTCAAATAATGAACAATATGCGCTGGTTTCTATTGGCGTTATGATTTCCACGAGCTTTTCATTGCGCTGTTCTTTCTGATAAGAAAGAAAAAGGAATGACGAGAGGCGAACATAAGTCCACCTCTCGTTGGTAATTATTTATGGCTTGAAACTGAATTTATTGGTGGCGCATATTCCCTTTTGGCCTGTCTCGGAACATAAAGTGATGACGACGCGAATGTTATGACCTGTCGGATTATATGCAAACGCGGGCGCACTTATGAGGTACGTGTCGCCAATACCGATGACGTCTTTTGTAGTTGTTTTCAAACACCCGTCAATGTTCGTAAATCCATCCGCGAGATTGACAGCCACTACATCTGTGGCTTTGTCGTTCACGGAAATATTAACAGATTTGAACGGGATCGAACCGGTATTTTTCAGCATGATCTCTCCCCACCAGGAGGCAGCACATTTATCAAGTGCCACATACTCAGCCTTGAAATCCGGAGAAGGAGTGGGAGTAATCGTAGGCAGCGGCGTCAATGTGGCTGTTGGTGAGGGCGGCGGTGTGAAGACCGGCAATAGCATGGAAGGTCCCAATACAGTTGCATATCCTCCCCACACCCAGCAAAACTCCGCTTCGACATCCGGGTTGCGAATGTACCAGTAATCATTGGATGAATTGCGGGCATACACAACGGTTGTTCTACCAATCAGCAAAGCACCCTCAACAGGATAGACTTTCCCCGGTCCAGCACGGCAGTTCGTTGCCACAGACACGGTGATTAGAGTTGTTTCCATTGTGGGAGTAAAAACCAAGGTTGGCACGAGCGTCAGAGTTGGCGTAAATGTTTGTGTGGACGTTATAGTTTCTGTAGAAGTAATTGTTTGTGTGGGTGTATTTGTTTGAGTCAACGTACCGGTTACAGTAGGAGTGAATGTAGGAGGTTCAGGTGAGTTGGTCGGTGTTGTTGGTATTGCCTCCATTGTGGGAGAGAACATCACCTGCGGCGCGTTTTGAGTTATCCCGGCGATCACAGTTTGGGCTGCGGCTGTACTGATGCCAGCAGTGTCAGGTGTGGAAAGGGCAGGCACAACACAGGATGCGCTGGTGATCAAAATAAATGCCACCGATATATAAATTCGATTCTTGTGAGACATGGTTTACCTTCTTTTATTGGCGAAGTTTTGCTTTTAAACAACATCAATTGTTTAGACGAAGGTTGTCAGGGGCTTGGTCTGTCAAGTTCCAGATCAACCAGCCTTTGGATAACCATTTTTTATGTGGGTCTATTTTATACCCCTTTGACGAAAGGCGCTCAGCCGCAGCGATAAACCATTGCTTTGTTCCAAATATTTTTGCCGATGAAGTCTCTGCGGCGGAACGTTTCCACGCTTCAAAGAAATCGTAAATTGGTTCGCCTTGCACAACATGATGAATATAATTTTTCGGGAGCACCGTTTGAAAATCGGTGACATCGAATCCCATGCGAAAATTTGTGCTGAAAATAAGCGCCTCGAACTTCCACCCTTTTTCATCTTTTCTGACAAGGTTCGCGGTCCAGATGCTGCCAAACGGATTTGATGTGCCTTCGATCATTAATCCGCCGGGCAGAACATATTGCGCGAGTGTTTCATAGGCGGGGAGAAAATCTTTTTCTTCATATTGACGTAACACATTAAAAGCACGGATCAATCTGACCGATTCATCTGGTTGCAAAGGCAAATTAAATCCGCCGAGCCGAAAGTGGGTGATCTCATCTGCAAAAGGATTCGCCGCGTCAACGCGCTCCTTATCTATCTCAACGCCGAGGATGGGGAGATCGGGATTTGCGCGTCTGAAACGAAATGCGCTTTCGAGCGTGGTCCGCGCGTCGAATCCGTAACCAAGGTCAACAAATATAGAACGCTGAAACAGGCCGTCGGTCCGCGTGAGAAGCGACGGCTCATAAAGCAGAATAAAGTTATCGACTCGACGAAGCCGATTCGAAGCAGTCTTCCCGCGGGTTGGCAATCCGATTGGTTTTTTGCCCGAAGTTTTCATCATACAGATCGATTATAGATTAAAAATAAAAGCGGCCGTGAAGCCGCTTTTATTTTATTGCGTTTTAGATGTTTCCAACGTCTGGTAGGTTCGACCATTGTGTGGCGTTATGGACAGTTTCTGTATCTGCGAACCGACCGTGGATAAAGCCTGTGCCCGCCGGGATTAGCTTGCCGATGATCACGTTTTCCTTCAAACCAAAGAGCGGATCGGTCGTGGAGCCGATGGCCGCGCTCGCCAGCACTTTGATGGTGTGCTGAAATGAGGAAGCCGAGAGGAATGAGTCAGTGCTGAGTGAGGCTTTCGTCACACCGAGCAAAACTTCCTGGAACCGCGCGGCGGTTTTGCCTTCTGCAAGCAAGGCTTCGTTGATCTTGCGAATCTCAAGGCGGTCAACTGCGTCACCGGGCAGGTACTTGGTGTCGCCGGGACGTGTGACCTGTACCTTGCTCAACATCTTACGAATGATGACTTCAAAATGTTTATCGTGAATATTCTGGCCTTGAGAACGATAAACTCTTTGGACCTCGGTCATGAGATACATCTGACAGGCATCGCGACCCTGGATCTTAAGAATACGATGCGGGTTGAGCGAGCCTTCAGTAAGCGGCTGGCCGGGCTCCACATGTTCGCCGTCTCTTACAAGTAAACGAGATGTTGTCGGGATATCTTCAATTGCCTCTTCGCGTTGTTCGTAGGAAACGATGACCTTGCGGTCTTTCTTTTCCACTGCAACCTTACCGGCGTGCTGTGATGTGATATTAGCTTTATCTTTTGTTGCCAGAATATCACCAGACTGTACTTCAGCTTCATCTTTTACGGCGAACTTCCATTCTTCGGGAAGAGCGTATTCATCGTGGACCATTTCAGCGTGTTCAATGTGGACTTCACGCATATCCGCGTATTTTTCAGATTGCATGACGCGTACTACGCCACTGATCTCGGCCACAACTGCTTCGCCCTTTGGCATCTTGCGGGCTTCGAAAAGTTCTTCCACGCGCGGCAGACCTGTTGTAATATCTGCGGCGCCGCTGGAAGCCACACCACCGGTATGGAAGGTGCGCAATGTTAATTGTGTACCGGGCTCACCAATGGATTGAGCGGCGACGATACCCACTGCAGCGCCGAGTTCGACAATTTCACCGCGGCCGAGGTCAATGCCATAGCATTTTGCACAGATGCCATGCGTCAGCTCGCAGGTCATTGCCGAACGGACTTTCATTTCGGTCACGCCCGCGTTGGCGATCTTGCGCGCCAGATCGTGTGTGATCACATCATTGTATTCAGCAAGCACTTCGCCGGTCTTGGGGTCAAGCACGCTTTCAACAGAAAGACGGCTATAAATACGGTTCATAATGGATTGACCAGCGACGTCATCTGTTTTGCGGATCCATAATCCTTCGTGTGTTCCGCAGTCATCCTCATTGATGATGATATCCTGTGCAATATCCACAAGACGACGAGTGAGATAACCTGCATCTGCCGTGCGGAGGGCTGTATCAGCGAGACCTTTGCGCGCTCCGTGCGTTGAGATGAAGTACTCCTGCGCTGTCAGTCCCTCGCGGAAATTGGAACGGATCGGCATCGGGATGATGCGCCCCGAAGGATCAGCCATCAAACCGCGCATACCTGCCAACTGCGAGATGGTGGAGAAACCACCTTTTGTCGCGCCTGATGTAGCCATCGTGGAAAGATTGCCATCAGGGTCCATGTGTTTTCTGACGGCGATACCAACTTTTTCGGTGGTTTCCTGCCAGATTTGGATCTCGCGTTCATTCTTTTCCTGCTCGGTCAGCAGACCGCGGCGGAAGTCACGCAGAACTACTTCGACGGCTTTAAGAGCTTCGTCGATAATGCCCTTGCGTTCGGGCGGAATGGAAATATCCGCAACTGCCAGCGTTGTGCCGGAGATCGTTGCAAATGTAAATCCGATATGTTTTACAGCGTCAGCGACGTCGGTGGTTACTTCCTGGCCGCATAATTCATAGACTTCGGCGATCAAGTCTTTCACGCCGCCTTTGTCGAGCTTTTGGTTGACGAATTGGACTTGCTCAGGCAATACCCGGTTGAAAAGTACGCGGCCTACGGTTGTATTAATGATCCGATATTCAGCTTCGGGTAGACGATCACCTTTGTCGTCGTACCAGGTCTTCGCGCGGAATTTGATCTCGGAATGAATTTCTACTTGTGCGAGCGCGTATGCGAGTTCCACTTCATCCATATCGGCAAAGGCGCGGCCGTCACCTTTATGCACGGCCTTTTTCTCCATGGTCAGATAATACACACCGAGCACCATGTCTTTGGAGGGGGAAATGATCGGCTCACCATCAGCGGGCTTGAGCAGATTCTTGGACGCGAGCATTAGATCACGCGCTTCCTGCACCGCTTTTTGTGAAAGCGGCACATGCACCGCCATTTGATCGCCGTCAAAATCCGCGTTGAAAGCGGTCGTGACGAGCGGATGTAATTGAATGGCAGAGCCTTCGATCAGGATTGGTTCAAAGGCCTGAATACCAAGACGATGCAAAGTTGGCGCACGATTCAACATGACCGGGCGGTCGCCGATCACGCCTTCGAGGGCTTCCCAGACTTCTGGCCTGTTGCGTTCAATAAGCCGGCGCGCGCCTTTGACGTTCGCGGCGTAATTATTTTGCACGAGTCGCGCGATAACGAATGGACGATATAACTCAAGCGCCATGCTCTTCGGCAAACCACATTGATTTAATTTCAACTGCGGCCCTACCACGATCACGGAGCGGCCGGAGTAATCCACGCGCTTACCGAGCAGGTTACGGCGGAAGCGTCCCTTCTTACCTTTGAGCATATCGCTCAAGGATTTTAGTTCGCGGCGGCCGCGGCGGGAGAGAGCCTTGCCGCGCTGACTGTTGTCGATTAGGCTGTCAACAGCTTCCTGCAACATGCGTTTTTCATTGCGGATGATGACATCCGGCGCGCCGAGTTCGAGCAATCTCTTCAAGCGGTTATTTCGATTGATCACGCGGCGATAAAGATCATTAAGATCGGAGGTCGCAAAACGTCCGCCATCCAACTGCACCATCGGGCGCAGATCTGGAGGAATGACTGGGAGAACCGTCAGGATCATCCAGGCCGGACTGTTGCCGGAGCGGCGGAAAGCTTCCACTACCTTCAAGCGGGTCGTGGATTTCTTGCGCTTCTGTTTGCTCTTGGTGGTGCGGACTTCGTGCCAGAGTTCCTCGGAAAGTTTATCGAGATCAAGGCGTTCAAGAATGTCAAAGAAAGCCTCGGCGCCCATGTCGGCGCGGAAGACTTGTCCCCAACGCTGTTTGAGTTCGCGGTAGCGGATTTCGCTTAGAAATGTAAAGGGACGCAATTCCAACAGTTCATCATGCAGACGCGAAGAGTTGTTCGATGAAGCGGTAGTTTCATTATCGAGTTCGCTGCGCAAGGCTTCCATTTCCAGATCCGCCGTTGCTTTGATGGCGGCGGCCTGAGTCTTAATGGCTTCCAATTCGCGGATCTTCTTAACGTTTGACTCGCTCTCAAGAGTTTCCAGTTTTTTTGTAACACTCTTTTGAACAAGGGAGATATGTTTGCTATTAACTTTGTCGCCGGCGTCGATGATCTTCTCGTTTGTTAATTCAAAGAAGAAGGTTTTGTTTGCCGCTTCACCCATTTGGTCTTGGAGTTGCTTCTCAAGCTTCTGGCCTTCCTTGGTGATGGGCTCCATCTGTTCGGCGATGGCCTCATCATAACTTTGTTGAAGCGAGGCTTGTTTTTGTTTGAGCTCACTGA
This sequence comes from uncultured Chloroflexota bacterium, assembly GCA_903914955.1. Classification (GTDB taxonomy): domain Bacteria; phylum Chloroflexota; class Anaerolineae; order Anaerolineales; family Villigracilaceae; genus Villigracilis. The sequence continues at coordinate 9,690 of CAIWRB010000371.1, forward strand.
TATCGCGATCACGCTTTAGCTTGATTTCGGCGATCTTGGCATTTACGACCGCGGCCTGTTCGTCCTCAGAGACGGCAATCTCATCTTTCAAACGCTGCAAAGCCTTCTTGCGCGCATCTTCATCCACGTAAGTCACGATATATTGGGCGAAATACAACACGCGGTCTAGATTGCGGCGTGAAACATCGAGCAGCATTCCCATTTGTGATGGGATGCGGCGTGTATACCAGATGTGTGCAACGGGCGTGGCAAGTGTGATGTGTCCCATGCGTTCGCGGCGCACCGCGGAACGGGTTACTTCCACACCGCATTTATCACAGGTGATGCCTTTATAGCGCGGATTCTTGTATTTGCCGCAGTAGCATTGCCAGTCACGGGTCGGGCCAAAGATGGCTTCACAAAATAACCCGTCTTTCTCTGGACGTAAACGGCGGTAGTTGATTGTCTCGGGTTTAAGAACCTCACCATACGACCAGGATAAAATTGTCTGAGGCGAGGCTAAGCTGATACGGAGTGCGGTCAGTCCCTTGGTTTCCACTGGTACTCTCCTAAAAAAATAGTGTCCGATTCATTCCCTGCTTAACGCAGAGACAAACAAAGGCAAGCGCTTCGAGAATTTTTCTGAAGCGCTTGCTGTTTGTTGTTTGGTTTTAATATCCAATTGAACGATTATATGCATACAGGCGGTGCGCGTCAAGGGTTGTTAATAGTGAAGAAATGGCTTTTTCAAGAGCAAAAGTCCATTAACATGAATTATTCAAAGTTTCCACCTCGTATTTTGCAAGAACTCGGAGGTCTTACTGTATAATTCCGCTATGAGCGAGTATAAATTCTTCCACCCGACCGAAGTCCGTTACGGTGACCTCGACCCGCAGGGCCATGTCAACAACGCGAAACACCTCACTTTTTTTGAGCAGGCGCGTATTGCCTACATGATCGAATTGGGATTGTTCACGAAAGATCAATCTTTCATGGAAATAGGCGTGATCCTGGCGGATGTCCATATCACTTATCATGCGCCGATATATTTCGGTGAACACATCAAAGTTGGAGTTCGCATTTCGAAACTGGGCAACAAGTCGATGATATGGGAGCAGAATATTGTGGATGCGAAAACTGGCAAAGTATTAGCCAAAGGGGAAGTGATCATGGTGACGTATGATTACCGTGAAGAAAAAACAGTCAATATTCCACACGAGTGGCGTGAGAAGATAAAAGCGTTTGAGGGAATATAGATTTGAATATTCCAAAAACTATTAGGAGTTAGTAATGTCCCTGCCCAAAATTAACGAAACCTATTTCACCACCTTTCTCGTTGGCCTGCTCAACATCGCATCGCCCACCGGGTTTACGGAACCTGCGATCTCGTTTGTTGAAAAAGAACTTTCGAAATACAAGCAGTTGCAGCTGACTCGCACTCGCAAAGGCGCGCTCGTTGCAAAATGGGAAGTTGACTCTGATCTGCCTCCCGTTGCATTGACCGCGCATGTGGATACACTCGGCGCGGTGGTCAAGGAAATCAAATCCAACGGACGCTTGAAGTTGAGTCGCATTGGCGGAATCCAATGGCCGACTATCGAGACAGAAGGCGTGTGGATCATCACATCCAAAGGCGAGCGAATTCGCGGTTCGATATTAATAGATACGGCATCGGGTCACATTTACAGCGGAGCGGGCGGTGACACTCCGCGCAATGACGCTCATATGGAAGTCCGACTTGATGCGCGCACAACTTCTGAAAAAGAAACCCGCGAACTTGGGATCAACATTGGCGATTGCGCGGCAATTGATCCGCGTGTGGAAGTGACCAATGGATTTATCCGCTCGCGATTTCTCGACGACAAGGCTTGCGTGGCGAATCTCGTAGCGGCGATCAAGTCAATGGCAGAGGCAGGCCAAAGTCCGGAACGAAGTGTGTACTTCCACATATCCAATTATGAAGAGGTCGGTCACGGCGCGGCGGCTGGAATCCCATCTGATGTCGTGGAATTAATTTCAGTGGATATGGCAGTTGTCGGCGAAGGACAAGCGTCTGATGAATTCCACGCGACGCTTTGCATCAAGGACAGCGGCGGCCCATATCATTTTGAGTTGAATAACAAACTGCGCGCGCTGGCTGAGAAAAATAATATTCCATATAAAACAGATGTGTATCCATTTTACGGTTCAGACGGCGAGGCGTTTTGGCGCGCGGGCGGCGATGTGGCGCTTTCGCTGATCGGCCCCGGCATCGATGCGTCGCACAATTACGAGCGCGCCCACATGGATGGCTTGAACGCCACAACAAATTGGATTATGGCTTATTTGCTAGGAGGATGAAATGAAATTTGATGCCGGTTTTCCACCCATGCAATTGAAGGATGTACCTGCCATTGCGAAAGCCGCGCAGGAAATTGGATTCGAAGCGTTGTGGACTCAAGAGACACAGCACGATCCTTTTCTACCCTGTACGCTGGTCGCTGAACATACAGAGACTCTGCGCTTTGGCACAGCCATTGCGGTCTCGTTTTCACGGTCGCCGGCCAACCTCGCCTACGCCGCATGGGATTTATCCGCGCAATCGGGCGGACGATTTATCCTGGGATTGGGCACGCAGGTCAAGGCGCATATCGAACGCAGGTTCGGCATGGCATGGCCTGAATCAGTGACGGGAAAATTGCGCGAGCAGATTCAAGTCATCCGCGCATTTTGGGATTGCTGGCAAAACGGCACAAAACTAAATTTCCGCGGCGACTATTACAAAGCGACATTGATGTCGCCATTCTTTAATCCGGGCGCGATTGAAAATCCCAATATTCCGATTTATATTGCCGGTGTCAATACCGGACTTGCAAAATTAGCCGGTGAAATGTGCGAGGGATTCCACGCGCACCCGTTCAACAGTCCGCGCTATATGAATGAGATCATTTTGCCAGCCATCGCAGACGGTTTGCAAAAGAGCGGAAGGACTCGAAAAGATATTGCGGTCACAATGTCTCCGTTCGTGGCGACCTCACCCGAAGAAGAAGGTTTCGCACGGATGCAAATCGCATTCTACGCATCCACGCCATCCTATCAGTCTGTTATGGATTTGCACGGCTGGAGCGAAACTGCTCAACAATTATCAGGTTTTGCGGCAAAAGGCGAATGGGCTGAAATGCCAATGCTCATCACAGATGAAATGCTGAATGAATTTTGCCTGGTCACCACGCAGGAAAATTTGGCGGGTGATCTGAAGAAACGTTTTGCAGGAATCGCGGATCGAATTACTTTATATACTCCGTTCATTCCAAAAGAAAAGGATGATTGGTGGCGAGAGTTGGCGAAGGCTTTTAATTCGTAATTTGTCAAAAAACAAGGAGTGATTATTCATGATATACTCCCAAAAACGCAACTTTCATGGAAGTATGACTTTCGGAGAAATAGCATGGCGATCTATGTTCGTATTCAGGAAAAGGGACAGGTAACCATCCCTACAAAAATTCGCAAGAAACTAAATTTGCGGAAAGGGGATATGGTAATGTTCGTGGAAACAGAAGCTGGGGTGCTCATCAAACCTGCTGAAATCCTTGTTTCAGAGGCATTGGATAAGATCGGCGAATCCCTTAAGGCTGATGGAATCACAGCCGAAAAGTGGAATAAACGAAGCCGCGATATTCGCAAACAACTGTTGGAAGAAATGTATGGATTAAAAGTCGAATCATGACTCCGCGTATCTTTATCGATTCAAGCGTTTTGTTTTCTGCCGCAAACTCATCAAGAGGACATTCGCGCGACCTTCTACTCATGGGCGCAAGCGGGGAAATAAAGATCATCATCAGCAATTTTGTTCTCCAGGAAACCATTCGCAACCTCTCTGGTCTGAAAAAACCGCCATTGGAAGAATTGGATCAAATTGTTCAAAACGCAAATATTGAACTTGTTGATGCGTCAAAACAGTCCGTTCTGGATGCGGCAAAGCTGATCGTTTTGAAAGACGCTCCTATTATCGCCGCCGCAAAAACTGCAAAAGTCAACATGCTTGTTTCGTTGGATAAAAAATACATTTTAGGACATACAGATCTGGAAGCCTATATCAACGCACCCATTATGACGCCGCTTATTGCATATCAAACAATCAGGAAGTAGTATAGGAAAAATAGCTTTCATTCATGCTATAGCGCCTTTTGTTATAACTGCAATAATTCATATGGTATATATGGATATAGCCCGCACAAAACTATAAAATTAACTGGGCAGGATAATCTTTCATGAACTTCTCCGACTACCAATCCAAATCACGCGCCACCGCAAAATACCCCGTCATTGGGCACGGAGTCATCTACCCCACACTTGGACTCGTCAACGAGGCGGGCGAAGTGGCGGGCAAGATCAAGAAAGTTTTTCGCGATAAAAGCGGAGAGATCAGCGCTGAAACGCGCGATGCACTCAAAGCTGAATTGGGTGATGTGCTCTGGTATCTGGCGCAAGTCGCCACCGAACTCGACCTGTCACTCGATGAGATAGCAGAATATAACATCGCCAAATTATTGGACCGTCAGGCTCGCGGAAAAATCCATGGCGATGGTGACAATCGTTAAATCCACAGGCAAAACACAGATGGTATAATCTCGTCGCATTTGCGAAATTCCCCACTAACGTGGTTATTCTGAAGGAGAAAGCCCCATGTCAGGTCATTCAAAGTGGTCCACCATTAAACGAAAGAAAGGTGTTGCCGACGCAAAACGCGGCGCCATCTTCACGCGGCTCGCCCGTGAAATTGTCATCTCTGCCCGCGAAAGCGGAAGCGATGTGGATACGAATTTCCGTTTGCGCCTTGCAATAGACAAAGCCCGCGCAGAAAATATGCCCAAGGATAATATCGAACGCGCCATCAAACGCGGCGCGGGCGAGGATAAAGATGGCACGGTTTTTGAAGAGATCACCTTCGAAGGCTATGGCCCGCACGGCTCGGCGCTGATGGTCACTTGCGTCACCGACAACCGCAACCGCACCGTGCCGGATATGCGTCACGCATTCAGCAAATATGGCGGCAACATGGCGGATGTGGGTGCAGTGGGTTGGCAATTCGACCGCAAATCTTATTTTGCTTTTCCCTCGAGCCAATTCTCTTTTGACAAATCATTTGAACTTGGCATCGTGATAGGCGCAGACGATGTCGTAGACGGCGGCGACACCATCGAAATTTACGGCCCCGTTGAATCTTTCAAGACCATCGCAGACGCGCTTCATCAAGTGCATATTCATCCCGACGAAGCGGGTTTAAGAATGGTTCCCAAACAGGAAATAGAACTTGACGTAGAATCAACATTGAAATTCATGCGGATGGTTGAAGCCATCGAAGAACTCGACGATGTGCAGGATGTCTTTCACAACGTCACTGTTTCAGACGAAGCGCTGGCCGCCCTCGAAGCTGCCTAATAAATTTAAACCGCAGAGACGCAGAGAGCGCAGAGATTTTCTCTGTGAGTTCCGCATCTTTGCGGTTAATTATTTAAGGATTTAATTGACTCTCGCCCTAGGAATTGACCCCGGCACCGCCACCACTGGATATGGACTCGTGCGTCTCTTACGTGACGGGGAACTGGTGGCTGTTTCGTATGGCATTATCTCCACCCCAAAAGAGTCCACCCCGGCCGCGCGCCTTGAAATGTTGTTTGACCAGCTCAATGAGCTGCTCAAGGAACACAAACCCGATACCGCCGCGGTTGAAAAATTATTCTTTCAAAGCAATGTCAAGACCGCCCTCGCCGTGGGACAGGCTCGCGGCGTGATCATGCTCTGCCTGCAAAAAGCTGGCATTGACCCTTTTGAGTACACCCCCAACGAAGTCAAACAAGCCGTCGCTGGTTACGGCGGAGCAGACAAACGCCAGGTTCAAGATATGGTGCGCGCCCTGCTTCAACTGGAAAAAATCCCCAAGCCCGATGACGCCGCCGACGCGCTGGCAATTGCGATCACGCATTTGAATACAAAAAGATATGAATAAATTGTTGAGGCGCGATATATCGTGCCCTTACGGTAAAATACAACCATGATAGCAACCCTGCGCGGAGAGATCTCCCAAATAGAAGAGAACGCCCTTATCGTCGAAGTTGGCGGCGTGGGACTGCGAGTCTTTATCCCTGCGCCTTTGCGCGGACAAGCCAAAGCGGGTGAAATGCTATTTTTGTTCACTCATCTTGTGGTGCGTGAAGATGCACTCATCCTCTATGGATTTGAATCGCAAGGCGACCGCGAACTCTTCAACATCCTGCTTGGCGTGGACGGAGTTGGTCCCAAAGTAGCTTTATCCGTTCTATCCACGATGACCATTGATGCGATCCAGCGCGCAGTCTTTGGTGATGAGCCTGATGTATTGAGCCGCGTGCCCGGTGTTGGAAAAAAGACGGCGCAAAAAATGGCGCTGCATCTCAAAGATAAACTCAAACCCGGCGATGGACTCTCCAAACTCGCCGCGATGTCTGACGCCGACAGTGAAGTGCTTGCCGCGTTGACCGCGTTGGGCTACTCAGTGGTCGAAGCGCAAGCCGCGCTCCAATCCATTCCGAAAGACGCGCCCGATGATACAAGTGAACGCCTCAGGCTGGCGCTGGGATATTTCACAGGCTGATCAAATCTGGCGACAAGACCCAAGTTCGCGCCTGCAATGCGGATGGAAGTGTAGACAGGAGCCGGCACACCATGATCGAGTCTGTTGATGCAGACTTACCCGTCAAATTTTTTAGGAGTTCCCCATGTTAAATAAAACCATCGCATTCATCGGCCCCGGCGTCATGGCAGAAGCCATGATCGCGGGCTTGTTACGCCAGAAACTGGCCAGCCCGAAGAATATTATGGCATCGGGTCCACGCGAGGAACGCTGTGAAGAGTTACGAAAAAAATATGGGATCAAAGCCACAACAGACAACGCATCTGCAGTGCATGAAGCGGATGTGGTGGTGCTTTCAGTCAAGCCGCAGAGACTCAGCGAAGTGATGAAAGGACTCAAAGGCATCCGCGCTGACGCGCTGGTTCTGTCCATTATTGCGGGCGCGACCATCAAGAAGATCGGCGGCGGGTTGAAACATAAATCCATTGTGCGCTCCATGCCAAATACGCCGGGCCAGATCGGCGAGGGCATCACGGTTTGGGCGGCCTCAAAAGATGTCAGTGAGGAACAACAAGTGATGACGCGTTCCATTCTCAGCGCAATGGGCGAGGAAGTTTTCGTGGAAGATGAAAGTTATCTCGACATGGCCACAGCTCTTTCAGGCTCCGGCCCCGCGTATGTTTTCCTTTTCACTGAAGCATTGATCGACGCCGGCGTGCACATGGGATTCCCGCGCCGCATCGCCGAGCAACTGGTTTTGCAGACCATCAAAGGTTCGGCATCCTATTACGAAGGCGCGAGCAGGCATCCCGCCACATTACGGAATCAAGTCACATCCCCAGGCGGGACATCGGCTGAGGCGTTGTATTATCTGGAGAAGGCCGGTTTCCGCACAGCCATTTCACGCGCGGTTTGGGCGGCGTATCAACGCTCGTTGGAATTGGGCAAGGAGAAGCCCGGGCATATTGCGGAGGTGAATGATGAAGAAGAGAAATGAAACCACCTAAACAGATCGAAACCGAACGACTCATCCTGCGCAAGCCGCGCATGGACGATGCGCCCGCTGTCTTTTTGGGTTGGGTGCAAGACCCCGAAGTGACGCGCTTCCTCACATGGCGTCCGCATGAAAACATCGGGCAGACCGAATCCATGCTGGCAAAGGCGATCACTGAATGGGAGGGCGATGTCCGCTTTCATTTCATAATTGTATTAAAAAATGACGACTTGATCGGGAGGATCGGACTGCGCATTGAAGGTCACAGGGTAGAACTGGGATATGTGATGAATAAAGCCTATCAAAGTAAAGGCTATATGACCGAAACCGTCAGAGCCATTATTGATTGGGCTTTCCAACAACCTAACATTTACAGAGTTTATGCCACCACGAGTGTGGACAATATCGCATCCCAGCGCGTGATGGAAAAAACGGGGATGCTGCGTGAAGGATTATTAAGAAAATATATTGTTCACCCAAACATCAGCAATGAGCCGAGAGATAGTTATATATACGCGATCGTGAAATGATTTAGGGGCGGCGAAGAGATAGCGAACGAAAGGCAATAAGCCATCCCTTTCGCTTATAATACGGGGCGTTCAAATTCGAAGATGGAAAATCATGTCACTCATTACAGTAAGCTCACTTGCAAAATCATACGGCCCCACTGATATTTTCAGCGGGGTATCTTTCTCTGTCGTCAAAGGCGCGCGCATGGCCATTGTCGGCCCCAACGGAATCGGCAAGACCTCGCTCATGCGAATCCTCGTCGGCACGGATGAACCCACTTCGGGGGCAGTATCCCGCACACGCGGAGTCCGAATTGGATATCTGTCGCAGGAAGCAGATTTTCAAATGACGGGAACCATCTGGACTGCATGTGAATCCGTCTTCGCTCATTTCAAAGATGAACAGGAGGAATTACATCGTCTTGAAGGTTTGATGTCTGACCCCGCGCAGCTTGAAGAAGTGATGGAACGCTACGGAAAATTGCAGGAAGAATTTGAGCGGCGCGGCGGCTATACCTACATGACAAAAATTCGTCAGGTGTTGACAGGTTTGGGATTCAGCGAAGCTGATTATCAACTCGACCTTGACCATCTTTCCGGTGGACAGCGCACACGTGGATTTCTGGCGCGCCTCCTGCTCGAAGACCCAGACCTGCTCCTGCTTGATGAACCCACCAATCACCTCGACATCGCCGCTGTGGAATGGCTCGAAGGATATTTGAGTCAATGGGAAGGCGCGGCCATCATCATTTCGCATGACCGCTTCTTTTTGGATAAAGCCAGCAACGCCATTTTGGAAATGTTCCCCGGTGCAACAGAACATTATCGCGGCAATTACAGCGCCTATCTGAAACAGCGCGTCGAACGCATGGCGCGTCGTCAGGAAGTTTTTGACAGCGAAAAAGAAAAACTGCAAAAAGAAATGGAATACATCCGCAAAAATGTGGCGGGACAAAATGTGTTGCAAGCCAAAGGCAAACTCAAACGACTCTCGCGCATTATTCAAGCCATCGAACAGATCGGCATGGAAGCCGCGCTTAAACAAAAGTGGAGCGAGACCGCGGGCGAAATTTCCGTCACCACCTCCATCCTTGGCGTGGACGAAGCCGGCCGCCGCATCAACGCCTTGCAGTCGCCTGTGCGCCAGTTGCCAAATTTGCATTTGCGTCTCAATCAGGCCGGTCGTTCAGGAGATATGGTCATCCGCACCGAAAACCTCAAAGTGGGATTCTCCGACAAATTTTTATTCCGCTCACCAAATATAGATTTACGACGCGGCGACTGTGCCGCATTAATTGGACCGAACGGCGCGGGTAAATCTACTTTTCTAAAAACGATTCTCGGTCAGATCCCGCCTTTGGCTGGTGAGGTGACTCTGGGAGAGAGTCTGCATATTGGGTATTTTGCCCAGGCACACGAAAGCCTTGATCCAAATAAAAGTGTGATCGACGAGATCATGTATACGACCGGCTGGCTGCCGCAAAAAGCGCGCGAGTATCTCGGAAAATATCTATTTTCCGGCGATGACGCATTCAAGATGGTATCGATGCTTTCGGGTGGTGAACGCGGACGTTTGGCATTAGCGAAACTCGCTTTGCAGGATACGAATCTGCTTTTATTGGATGAACCCACGAATCATTTGGATATTCCCTCGCAGGAAATTCTCGAAGCTGTGCTGGATGATTATCAGGGTACGATCCTGCTCGTCACTCATGATCGTTATCTTGTGGATGCCATCGCCACCCAAATTTGGGAAATTGACACTGACGAATCCCACCTGATCATCTTCAAAGGTATATATTCTGAATTGAGGGAAGAACGGGAAAAGGATCTGGTGCGTCGCAGTACTGCCCAGATAGAGCGTGAAGCGGCTGTTGTTAAACCTCAGAAAAATGAAGCACCCAAAGTAAAATCATCGAATACGAAGGAAGAAAAACAAAGAATCACCAAAATGCAGAAAGTGGAAAAAAAGATCGCCGAACTAGAATCTCAGCTTGCCCAAGTCAGCGAGAAATTGGCGCATCCTTCCAAGGATGCAGGGGAAGTTATAAAGTTGGCAAAGGAATATGATCGCGTGCAAAAAGAAATGGATGTCATATTGGCGGAGTGGGAAGTCTTGCAGGGGTGACGAAGCACTCAGTCAGATCTGTGCAGGAAATCCAGGTTCTAGGAAAATGTGTGAACCAGTCTATTGAGGGAATTATTTGTCAACAATACAAAGGCATGTTGTCGACTAAATTTATGATGATTGTCATATTTACATATCTGACAGAGGTGATAAACTATCTTTAGTAAATCATTCAGATCCAAAGGAGCAAAAATGAAAAAATCTTTTACTGGTATGGTTCTTGTTTTGGCACTTTCACTGATCTTGACAGCCTGCGGTCCCCAAAAAGCCACTCTTAATGTTACAGCAACCGATAAAGGCTATGATTCAATCAGCTATACCGTCCCTGCCGGCGCGGAAGTCACCTTGAATATGACCAATAATGGTGCCGTTGAACATGAATATGCCATTCTAAAACTGGGTCAACATGTTACGCCTCCCTTTGGCGACAAAGATGAAGACAAAATATTCTGGGAACTTGATGGCGTTGATGTTGGAGAGACTAAATCTGATACGTTCACTGCGCCAACCGAACCTGGTGAATACGATGTCATCTGCGGAATTCCAGGTCATATAGAATTGGGCATGATAGCAAAACTTATTGTAAAATAAAAGAAAACAAAATACAAAATCCCGTCCATTTGGACGGGATTTTGTATTCCATGGAATATGCAGTTTGAATCAGAGGGTCAGACAGAAGTTCAACTATTTATCATGAATATCAACGATGGAAATTTCATCGTCGATTGGCTCGAGGTGGGTGTGAACGATGGCATCCGTTAATTGACTTCGCACATCGCCTTCAAAATCCTCGGCAATGTGATGCGCATCATGAAGAGTCCACGCGCCGGGCACAAGCATATGAACCGAGACAAACCGTCTGGAAGCAGATTGGCGTGTACGAATCGCATGGAATTGCACGCCGCGTTCCTGATATTTCGCGATCACTTTTTCAACAAGTTGCTGCTCGTTAGCTGGAAGCGAGGCATCCATAAACCCTGCTACGGAACGTTGCAATAATTTTACGCCGGTCCAAATAATATTGAGTGCCACCAGAATGGCTAGGATGGGGTCGAGAATGTACCAGTTTGTGAATGCTACGATCCCAATGCCGCCGATCACAACGACTGAAGTCCATACATCGGTCATCAGATGCTGACCGTCCGCTTCAAGTGTGATGGAGTTGCGTTTCTTTCCAGTGACGATCAGGATTCGCGCAGCGATAAGATTCACCAGCGCAGCCAATGTGGATATTGCCAGTCCCACTCCAAGTTGTTCCAGCGGACGGGGTGAAATGAGTCTTTCTATGGCGGTCCACAGGATTCCGCCCGCCGCAAACAAGATCAACGCGCCTTCGGCACTGCTTGCAAAATATTCAGCTTTGCTATGCCCATACATATGACTGTCATCCGGCGGGCGGGCGGCGATGATCAACATACTGAGAGCGATCACAGCGCCGACCAGGTTGACGATGGCTTCGAGCGCATCTGACAATAGGCCGACGGAGCCTGTCATTCGATAGGCAATTGTTTTTAATACAATAGTAATCAACGCGGCGCTGATCGAGAGCCACGCATAACGGGTAAGGGCTACAGCTTTATTATCGTTTTGTGTTTGGGTAGGAGACATGCTTTCCTCAATTGCGAATGAGGCTGCCTGTCGTAATTTCAATTGGACCGCTTTTTGGGGTTACCGCTAATTACATAAATTACTAAATTTACTGGAAACTCAAATGAGTCAATAGCACAGATCTAGTTTAGTTATTTTTGCGGTATGTTGCAGTCGCGGATACGACTTTGGGATTCTGGCGCCGAGAATAAAATAATACCCTTATAATCAAAAAATTATAAGGGGTGAATGTCACGAAATTAGTTGCCTAAGATTTATAATGCAGAATATGGATTGTTGATAAAATAACCCATCTTAATTTGCACGGAGGCGCCAGTTGAAAAAAGTACTTTCCGTCAGTGTAGGTTCATCGTCACGAGACCATACCACTCGTCACACCTTTCTTGGGCAGGAATGCGAAATCTCAAGGCAGGGCACGAATGGCGATTTCATTAAAGCCATTCAACGCTACCGGGAAATGGATGGCAAAGTGGATGCATTCGGCGCTGGCGGAGTTGAGTTCTACCTGGGAGTTGAAGGTCGCCGCTATTACTTCCGCGATGTGAAGCGCATTCGCAATGCGATCAAGATCAGCAAGGTAGGGGATGGCAACGGCGTCAAAGGATTATTGGAAAAACGCGCCTTTGACTATCTTGAAAAATATTTAAATGAAAAGGAAGGCAGAACCCTTAATGGCCTACCCGCCTTAATCACAACAGTTGTGGAAAGATACAGCATGGGCAAAGCCATGGTGGATGCAGGGTTGGATGTCACTTTTGGTGATTTTATGTTTGCTCTCGGCCTGCCCATTGCGATCAGAAAGATCGGCGCGGCGCGTTTGCTCGCGACTGTGTTGCTGCCAGTCGTAACGCAGCTGCCATTCGCGTGGCTGTATCCACTTGGGTCGGAGCAGGATAAAGAACCCCAGCCTAAATGGAAGAAATACTATCAGCGTTCACAAGTCATCGCGGGTGATTTTTTACAGATCCGCCAATACATGCCAGATGATCTGACAGGGAAGATCATTGTTACGAATACAACCACCGCCAAAAATGTGGAAGAACTGCAAAAACGAAATTTGCATATTCTTGTCACAGTCACGCCGCGGCTGGAAGGACGAAGTTTTGGCACAAATGTGATGGAAGCAACTTTGCTGGCGTTGATAGACAAACCTCAATCTGAAATAACACAAGCTGATTTTCAAGATCTTATCCACCGCATTCCGATGGAGCCGAATATCGAAGTGCTCAACTGATATTCATCATTAACTCAAGGTTGAAAGTAAAAAATAAATACGAGTCAAAAGAAAGTCACTCGAAAGCTGAGGTAAAAATAAATCGAAAACGAATTCTCATTATTTCAGGAATTCTACTGGTGTCTTTGCTGATTGTCTCAGTGGTGATCTTGAGGCTGCACAGAACAATACCTGTTGCGGCGGCGGATATCACTTTGTGTGACGTGGATTCCAGTGATCTATGCGTTGTTACTTTTGGCACAGACTTCCTGGACAATATGATCATCAACTTCCAGCTGCCTGATGCAGACTATCCCGCGTTCTACGTTAGGGCCTCCAACAGGGGAAATATCAACGACTATCCATGCGAGGTTGTTAGAGCCGCCTCAACAAGCGTCTATTGCAGCGGTGCGCGTACTCCTTTGGGTGAATATATTGACATGGAAATTTTCGCCACTAATGGAGATGCGCTGATCGCTCGAGGAAGGCTCGTTGTCTCAGCTCTGGTACGAATCACGCCTCCTGTAGATTTGGCCGTGACTCTGACCCCAACCCCTGAATCCACTTTAACGAATCTGACGGGAACGCCACCCGCCCCGTGAACAAAATGATCTGATGGTTAATAGAGCACTCAACGTGCAGGTATTAGATAGTGGAAATTAATAAAAAAAATATGAAGGTACTGTTTCTTGTGATGCAGTACCTTCATATTTTTTCGTCTGAAAAGCTGCGCGGTTATGGGAAAAAGAAATCCACAGCCAGCGGCGAATGATCGGATGTTTTTCGCAAAACATTCTTTGGAACAAGAGGTTCCTTATTTGGGTTGGGAAGTATATACGATTGCTTTGCCAACATCGCCTGCGTGGCCCATACATGATCAACCCGGCTGACATCCGTGAAAAATGACCAGCCTGCAGCTTCGAGTAAAGGTGGACATTCCACCTGGTTTATCGGGTAGCCTAATGTGATGCTGGGTGGAGGAATCGTCATATCGCCCAATAAAATAGCGACGCCTGCAGCAAAAGGTTGAATGACCTTGGCCAAATTTTCGACATTTTGGCAGCCTACCTCGTCAAAATTTGGATTGATCTGCGTGGCAAAGACCTGAAGCGTGCTTCCATCCGGAGTGGTAACTTCAGCTCGAATCAGGCAATTTTGCACATCGGCATAAGTCTCAGAACTTTTGATCTCAAGCCTGGTCATGAAGACGAGGTCAAACGTGTTTTTGTTTTGATCGAGCGTTTTTGAGGATGAAGAACAATATATATACTCCATACCAAGATCGGCGGCGACTTGCTTGGCAATAGCAAAATCATCCAATTGCCAGCCATTGGTCTCCTCAATCGCAAGAACATCTGCGTTGTAGGCCTTTATAACGGAGGCGATCGCGGGTAATTTTTCCAGGCCGCCTTGTTCAATGTTGTAACTCATAAAACGAACAGCCCCTGCATGTGTTTGGAGCGCGGCTGCCGTGGCTGTGAGAAAATCTGAACTTGGTATGGTTGCGGTGACATAAGGTGTCGTGGTTGGAATATATCTTGTAGGAGTGTCTTCAATGATCTTTGCCCCCTCGGGAATCTTCGAGGTGCCGCAAGCTTGCAATATCACCATGATCAGCACGATGAAAAAACACAATAAAGCCAGCTTCTTTGTTTGATGCTTCTTGTTAGTATTGTTAGCGATCATATAATATCTCCTCGATTGGTTTGCCTGCACTTTATTCGCTCGCACTCAAAAAGAGATGACTGCGAAAGCCAATTAAAAGAAAAATTCTGAAAAATGGATATATTCAATCTCATATCCGAAAGTTATCATTAAAACCAAAAAAATGCCAGCGCATAATGCCTTTGCTGCCAAGGCTCATTAAACCGCATGATTTTTTCTCGTTTGATAACGTTAATAAATAGAATTCCGAGATTTTTGACATCTCGGAATTCTATTTGTATTTCGGTAAGCTTACGCTTCGTAATCGCCAGGGTCTTCATCCACAGTCAGCATAGATTCTTCTGCGGACCGCTTATCGAGGAATTCGAGGCTTTGCGCCACTACTTTGGTAAAGTATTTAGTCTCGCCCTTATCCTCATATTTATCTGTCTTCAAGCGGCCTTCGAGGAAAATGAGACTGCCTTTCTTGAGATATTCCTGACAGATTTCGCCGAGGCGGTCCCAAGCTTCGATGTTAACCCACTCAGTGGATTCTTTTGCCTCGCCGCTTTTGTCTTTCCAGCGATTGCTGACAGCAAGACTAAAATGGGTCACTTTTTTGCCTGTGGGAGTAAACTTGCTTTCGGGGTCTTTACCCAAACGGCCGATCAATTGAACGCGGTTTAGTGTAGGCATGTCGCCCTCACTTTTGTTTCATAACTTTTAGATGCTCGTTTACGTGTCATTTTGGTCTCCTTTTTTATCTAAAAGAACAATTCGATTGTGTCGAACAGGGTTATACTTTATGAAGCTGTTTCTGTGGTCTCCGCGGGCTTGGTTTCGCCTTCGGCTGGAATTCTCTTCAAGACCAGCATGCCCGTTTTCATTTCAGCGACGCTATAGCCTGCGGGAAGTGTATCGAGAGCGCCATCTTTTACTTCTCTCGAGAAGAAGAACATCTTGCCTTTTGCGTGCAGGTAGTAGGTATTTCCTTTTGAGTTTGTATGTGAATAAGCCATTATTTTCTCCTTATGTCTAATTTGGTAATTAGAGTGTAGAACAAAATTTCTAGCCTGTCAAGTGGAAAAGTCTATGAAAACTGTAATTAGTCTAGACGATTTGACCTCCGCTCGCACCGCTCTCACAGGAACGGTGGGCTTGGTGCCGACAATGGGATATTTACACGAGGGGCATTTATCTCTGATCCGCCTCGCAAAGGTTGAGTGTGAAAGTGTGGTTGTGAGTATTTTCGTCAACCCGACACAATTCGGAGCGAACGAAGATCTCTCGAAATATCCTCGAGACTTGGAGCGTGACTTGCGCTTAATCGAACCGCTTGGAGTAGACTTGGTTTGGATTCCCACCCCTGGGATCATGTATCCGACTGGCTACCAGACTTGGGTGGAGGTGGATGCGATCACTCATCCGCTGGAAGGATCGGTCAGGCCGACTCATTTCAAGGGGGTGGCGACTATCGTGGCGAAGTTATTCAACGCGGTCCAGCCGCATAAGGCGTATTTTGGTCAAAAAGATGGGCAGCAGGCGGCGGTTATCCGCCAGATGACGCGGGACTTGAACTTCCCCGTGGATGTGGTCGTCTGCCCCACCGTGCGCGAGGTGGACGGGTTGGCGATGTCGAGCCGCAATAAATACCTGGAAGGCGCTGACCGTAAAGCCGCGACGGTTTTGTTCCACGCGTTGAGTGCGGCAAAGACCGCTTACGAAGGCGGAGAGCGGAAGGCGGATGTGCTTAGAGGAAAGATGAAAGAAGTCCTTGCCAGCGAGCCGCGCGCGATGGTGCAATACGTCTCCTGCGCTGATTATGACTCGCTTGAAGAGTTGGATTTGATTCAAGGAAAAACCCTGCTTTCCATGGCGGTGATATTGGGAAAGACAAGGTTGATCGATAATTTTGTGCTGGGGTAATCAATTATAGTGTAGTGGCTTTTTCGCTTTTCGGAATGAGTGAAGTTGTTGCTACATTATTTACTAACTCCTCAACGGATTTTCCTTCCCCATGCAGGTCTAGCCAGACTAAAAATTCTGCGTTTCCCTTTGGGCCTAATAACGGCGATTTGATCAGCCCCAATAATCCAAAGCCTTCTTTCTGCGCGAATGAAAGTATATCCAGCAATACTTGCCGATGGATCTCTGGGTCGCGGATCACACCATCGCCGCGCGCGACATCTTTTTTACCTGCTTCAAATTGCGGTTTGATGAGGCAAAGAAGCTGGGCGTTTTCAGTGAGCCAAATTTTCGTTACTGGCAATAAAATCTTTAAAGAAATAAAAGACGCATCAATGGTTACGAACGAAACCTTCTCAGGCAGTGACTCTACGTGGCGCGCATTGGTCTCTTCCATTACCACGACGCGCGCATAATTCCTTAGCTTCCAATGCAAAATCCCCTTGCCGACATCGATCGCGTAGACCTTTGTCGCGCCGCGCTGTAACATGCAGTCGGTGAATCCGCCGGTGGATGCTCCGACATCGGCACACACCAGATCTTTGACGTCGATCCCAAATGCCTCCAGCGCCGCATCCAGTTTTTCGCCGCCACGAGAGACAAAGCGTGGGCCGTGGTCAACTGTCAGCGTGGATTTTGGATCGATCGCGGTGGCAGGTTTGAGCGCGACTTGATCGTTCACTCGCACTTGTCCCGCCATCACCAAAGCATGCGCTTTCGCGCGCGATTCGGCCAATCCGCGTTCCATCAGTAAAACATCCAGGCGAAATTTGGGCATGAAAATATTGTATCAGGTAAAATAGATGCATGTTAAAAGCCCTGCTAAAAACCATGCGTCCGCGCCAATGGACAAAGAACGTTTTCATCTTTGCCGCGCTTGTTTTCGACAAACAACTTTTACACGCCGAATCTTTTTTGCGAACGCTGGCAGGCTTTGCGTTATTTTGCCTGATCTCTTCTAGCGTTTATATCTTCAACGATCTGGCGGATGTGAAAGCCGACCGTCAACATCCTGAAAAGAAAAATCGCCCCATTGCTTCGGGGAAATTATCTGTCAACTCGGCTTGGATCGCGGGTATTGCGCTGGTCATCATCACACTTGGTCTTTCGTTTTTTCTTACACGCGGATTTGAAACAGTTCTTGTCATTTATTTTCTCATCAATATGGCTTATTCAAAATGGCTCAAACATATTCCTATCGTGGATGTACTTGTCATCGCGGCAGGATTTGTCCTGCGAGTCCATGCGGGAGTTACGCTGATTCAAGTACAAAGATTTTCACCGTGGCTGTATGTGGTAATGACTTTACTCGCGCTCTTCCTTGGTTTTGGAAAACGCCGCGCCGAACTCGCATTGCTCGCGCAAGGCGCAGGCTCGCATCGCAAAGTATTGGAAGGTTACACGCTTCCATTGCTCGATCAATACATCATGATCGTTTCAGGCACGACCATCGTTGCTTATTCACTTTACACATTCTCCGCACCCAACGTCCCCGAAAATCACAGCATGATGTTAACCATTCCATTTGTGGTTTACACCATCTTCCGTTATTTGTATCTGATCGAAGTGAAACATGCTGGAGGCGCACCGGAAGAAATATTATTATCAGACCGTCCTTTTCAAGTTGCTATGTTTCTGTGGGGAATCGTCGTACTCGCAATCTTTTATCTCTCGTGAAAGCATCCGCGCCCGGCAAGATTATTTTATTCGGCGAACATGCGGTGGTATATAACCGTCCTGCGCTCGCCGTCCCCGTCACACAAGTTCATGTGGATGTCGAAATATTGGATTCGCCCCGCGTAGGGATATTGATCCACTCCCCCGGCATTGACCTGCACGCAGAACTTAATTCGCTTTCTTCCGCCCATCCAATTGCTTTGGTTATTCTGAAAGTTTTCAAACTTTGTGGCATTTCCCAAACACCTGATCTCGCAATTAATATTTTATCCACCATCCCTGTCGCATCCGGACTTGGCTCCGGAGCGGCCGTTTCCGTCGCATTGATCCGCGCGCTTTCTTCTTATCTCCTTCATTCTCTTTCAGACAATGAAATCAATTCACTCGCTTTTGAAGTTGAAAAACTTCATCACGGCACTCCATCAGGAATTGACAATACCGTCATCACTTATAACAAACCTGTTTATTTTATTAAGGGACAGCCAATAGAAACATTTAAAGTAGGCAGATCATTTACCATTGTTATTGGTGATACGGGCATCTCTGCGCTCACAAAAGAATCTGTCGGCGACGTGCGTAGTTTATGGTTAAGAGATACTGTCAGCTTTGAAAATTATTTCAATGAGATCGCGCAAATAGCGCTTATCGGACGCCGCTCCATTGAAAGTGGGAAAACAGAATTACTCGGTGAACTCATGGATCAAAACCATGCACTGCTACAAAACCTGACAGTATCCTCTCCCGAATTGGACAAATTGGTGGAAGCCGCAAGAACCGCTGGTGCACTCGGCGCAAAACTGAGCGGCGGCGGAAGGGGTGGCAATATGATCGCTTTGGTGGAGCAGGCCAAAGCGGAGTCTGTGGCGGATGCATTAATTTCCGCAGGCGCAAAACGGACGATCATCACAGAAATTAGTCAAGAAGGTATGTCGCAAGGGTAATCCTGCTCCTATTTTCAATTTGATCACGGAGAACAACAGATGAATTGTCCAAAGTGTGATACTGATCTGGTAAAAAAATATTACAAAGGCATGTTCGAAATTGAATCCTGCCCCAACTGCCGCGGGATGTGGCTGGATTCAACAGAGCTGGATAAATTGGAAGACATGGTTTTTGACAACGATGAACGCAAAGGTTCTCTCGTTCATTTCCAATCAAAGACAAATTGCCCCTGTCCGCACTGCGGCATGGACTTACATGAATTTCAATATCGTTTATATGATCTAAAGCTGGATTATTGCGCCGAGAACGCTCATGGCTTTTGGCTGGATGCTGGAGAAGATGAGCGCGTGATGGCATTCATGAATCAGCGCGAAGGGGAGATACAACGCAAAGTGGATGCCGAATCCATCTGGAAACTTACGCTAAAAGAAATGCACTCATTCTTAAGAAAAAAATAAGGCACGCTGAAAGCGTGTCCAATTCCTCATTCATAATATTCAGGTTGATATGGCGAGGCGTTCTTTTGCGACTCTTCTAGAATATCTTCGATCGTCATATTCTGATGGCGTTTGGTTGCGGGGTGATAATGGACATGCACCCGTCTTAGATTCGAAATGGAGTGGAGTAATTTTGATTCCACGCGACTGGCGATGAGATTGCCTTTTTGCACACTCAAAGCGCCGTCAATGCCGATCGTCACATTGATCACGATATGAGGCCCGAAACGATGAGCTTGTATTTCCTCCAATTGTTTTACGCCTTGCACGCTTTTCAATAGAAATGAAATACGTTCTGCAAGGTCACGACTGGGTACAACGCCCATTAGATCGGTGGATGATTCACGTAAAACAAAAATACCTGTACGCAGGATGAGGAACGCAACGAACGCGCCCGCCAGTGGATCCACCCACGGCAATCCGCGTTGACCGAGGAAGATGCCTATCGAAGCGGCAAGAGCAGAAAATATATCATTACGATGATCGTACGCAAGGGCATCCACTACGGGGTTTTGAGTCTCTCTTCCAAGATTACGAATGTAATAAGAGAGAAAAATTTTTATGATGACAGTTCCAAGTGCAACCCACAGCGCAAATGGGTGCGCGCCGTGGGAGCTGACCAATCCATCCGCCAGATCCCAGACCTTATCCACTGCATCCCAAAAAACGGCAACCGCCGTGGCAACAATGAATGAACCAATCACGACTGAAGCGATGCTCTCCATTTGCCGATGCCCATATGGATGCTCACGATCGGCGGGTTTATTGGCGAGGCGCACGAAGATGCTCGCGGCAATATAGTACGCGACATCAGAAGTTGAATTGATCCCTTCCGCCAGCAACGCAGGGCTGTGTCCCAGAATACCAAAGATCGTTTTGACAAAGGCAAGAATAATATTAATGCCCAAGCCAAGATTGATCGCTAATAGACTTTTTCGGTCGCGCTCTTTGGTCATGGGTTGATTGTATTGTTTATTGATTCTAGGCGCAACTGACAAAACTCCTCATTTATTTACACTTGACCTCTTCGCAAAAAGAATTTGGTGATCTCTTCGGCTATGGCGGGCATGAATGCTAAACCGAGCACCACGCCCCATTCACTACCCGTCAGGAAATGCGTGTTGAAGATCGGCTGCAGGAACGGCACGGCACACACAAGCAATAGCAGTGTAATTGAAATTCCAACCGCGTACTGCATATATTTATTCGAGAATATGCCGATCGAAAACAGCGAAGCGCGCTCCGAGCGGACGGTGTAGGCGCGGAATAATTCAGCGAGGGATAACGTGACGAAGGCCATCGTCTCCGCAGATTGGACATCTATACCGCGCCAATTGTGCGTGAGGATGAAGGATAGCGCGTTCATTCCCGACGGGATGGCTGCTCCTGCTTCGAGATGCCAAATCAACCCCATGACGAATGCCCCCAAAACCGCTCCCGTTTGTACAATAGTTTGGACGACAATTCCAATACTCATCGAACGATTCACGATCGGTTCAGATTTGGCGCGCGGCTTTTGATCCATGATATCGGGATCGCCCTTCTCCATGGCAAGAGCTAGGGCAGGCGCTCCGTCAGTAATGAGATTCAGCCATAAGAGTTGAATGGCGGTCAACGGAGCAGGCAAACCTGCCAGCGTGGCAAGGAAGATAATCATAATTTCTGCAATATTCGAAGAAAGCAGGAAGAATACAAACTTGCGGATGTTGCTGTAAATAATGCGACCCTGTTCAACCGCTGCAACGATGCTCGCGTAATTATCGTCCGTGAGAACCATGTCCGCTGTTTCCTTGGCGACATCTGTACCGGTGATCCCCATGGATACGCCGATATCGGCGCGTTTGATGGCGGGGGCGTCGTTCACGCCATCGCCAGTCATCGCGACAATTTCATCATTGGCTTGCAGCGCATCCACGATTCGCATTTTATGTTCAGGCGATACGCGGGCAAAGACATCAGTATCTTCGATTATTTTCTTTAATTCTTCGTCGTCCATATCATCCAATGCTGCGCCTGTCAGTACTTTTTTTCCAGGCCGCAAAAGACCGATCGACTCGGCTATTGCCTGGGCAGTATTGGGAAAATCTCCGGTGATCATGATAGTGCGGATACCTGCGTGGCGCGCATGTTCGAGCGCGGGTTTCACTTCGATACGCGGCGGGTCGATCATGCCAGTCAACCCAACAAATACTAGATTCTTTTCCAGATCGTCGGCTTTTATTTTTTCAGGATCATCAGGGACATCTTTTTCTAAACGATAAGCAAGGCCGATCACGCGTAGCGCATCTTTGGTCATCGAATCGTTGGCGGCGAGGATGCGTTCTTTTGCTTCCTGTGTCATAGTCCGCGGTTTGTCATCCATCCCTTGATACTGTGTGCAAAGATCAAGCACAATATCGGGAGCGCCTTTGACCGCGATCACATCCCAATCTTTATGCTTCTCATCATGAAATGGAGAAAGATCCTCCGCCTTCGGGTCACGCACATCATGGATCGTGATCATACGCTTGCGTTCCGAGTCGAACGGCACTTCATTCTCGCGCGGATAGGCTTCATCAATATCAATGTGGATGGCTCCAGCTTTGGAAGCTGCTACTAACAGCGCGCCCTCGGTCGGGTCGCCTACAATTCGATAGGTCTGTTGCGATTCGTTTTCGCCTGTTTTTTCGATCGTGGCATCATTATTTATTAATCCAAGCCAAAGTGTGGAAAGGATCGCGGGATAATTTTTTACATCCACTTTCGCGCTATCACTTTGAAATTCTCCGTTGGGTGTGTAGCCTGTCCCGGTCACGTTGATGAATTGTCCGTCGGCCCAGATGCGGGTCACAGTCATTTCGTTTTGGGTCAATGTTCCAGTTTTGTCGGAACAAATTACAGTTGCCGAACCAAGTGTTTCAACCGAAGACAACTTGCGGATGAGGGCGTGGCGCTGGATCATTTCGCGCATTCCGAGCGCAAGTGCAATGGTCACAACCGCAGGCAGTCCTTCTGGAACCGCGGCAATTGCGAGGCTGATGGCGATGATAAATACTTCAGTAATTTGCTCTGCGAATTCTGAGAAATAGCCCAGAGGATTTGTGAACAGGTCGCTGATATTCGTTTGGTTGATCAGTGCGACAATAAAAACCAGCGCGACCAGAATCAACGAACCAATGCTGAGTGATCTGCCAAGTTGGTCCAGCCTTCTTTGCAAGGGGGTTTCTTCAGCCTCAACATTTTGGAGCATCGTGGCAATAAGGCCAAGTTGTGTATGCATACCTGTGCTGGTTACTACGCCGCGTCCGCGTCCATAATTTACGAGCGTGCCCATAAAGGCGGTATTTTTTCGATCGCCAAGCGGGACGTTTTTTTCAAGGACGCTGGCTGCATTCTTTTGCACTGGAAGTGATTCTCCAGTAAGCGAGGCTTCTTCAACCCGTAAATTTATCGCTTCGAGTAAACGCAGGTCAGCGGGAATAAAATTGCCTGCCTCAAGAAAAACAATATCGCCAGGGACAATATTGTAGGCTGGGACAGAACAGCGAGCGCCATCGCGTAATACTTGCGCGTCAGGTGCCGCGAGTTTTTTTAGCGCGGCTAAGGCTTGTTCGGCGCGTTGCTCCTGTACAATTCCCAAAATAGAATTTAGCACGACAATGGCCATGATCGCGGCGGCTTCGACATAATCACCGAGCAAGGCAGAGATCACAGAAGCCGCGACCAGTAGAATGACAACAAAGTTATTCAGCTGCGCCCATAACAAAGCCATGAAACCCGGCCGCGGCGCTTCTTTTAATTGATTCTGACCATAATGCTGTAAACGCTTTTCAACTTCTTCAGAAGATAAGCCTTCATTTTTTACTTCAAGGTGTTTCAGAACCTCTTCCGCTTTTAAGGCGTGCCAATCATGCAAGCGGTGTTCTTCTTCGACTCTGGTTACGTTCATTCGTAATCTCCAAAAAAATCCATCATATAAAAAAGACCACCACGTAGAACGTGGTGGTCTTGCCAACGCTGGTAAGCGCACGAATCGCCGATGGCCTTTCAGCCAATGGTATGACGACGATCCGTCCTGTGGGAGACAGGCAGCTACTCCCCAACCAAGGGTAGTGTACTCGAGTGTTAAAGTCACTGTCAAGGAGAAGACGGGTAACAATTCTGTTCAGAAGTATAATATCGAATAAATTAATTGCGGAGGGAACATGCCTGTTATAAAATCTCCCATAACGCGGGAAGAGTTCAAAGCATATTACGCACTTCGATATAAAGTTTTACGTGAGCCATGGGGGCATCCAAAAGGGACCGAAAAAGATGACTATGAACCGATCAGCGAACACTTCATGGCTGTCGACGAACAAACAAGTGAAGTATTGGGCGTTGTCAAGTTATTTGAAAAAACACCCGGCGTGGGGAATATTTCACATTTGGCAGTAGCGACAGCGCATCAACACAAGGGGATTGGAACTTTATTGGTCGGATATGTGGAAAAGCGCGCACATGAACGCGGCTTCAAAACTTTAGGGGCTATGTCTCGTGTTACTGCCACAGCGTATTTTGAAAAACATGGGTATCATATAGCGGGTATTCCTGCGCCTAATTTGGGAACCATTCATGTCGTTTGGATGGAAAAAGAATTAGGAACTTAAATTTTTTTTCCGTAAGCTATTTGGCTGGTTGTGGTTTGGGCAAATGAACGAATAATCCAGCAATGAAGTTAAAAACTGCCTTGAAAGGGAGAAACAACCAATTTACAAACTCGTTGATGATGCCGATCCCCTGGGTGACCCAAACCAGTACAAACCGAAACTTTTGCAAAAGGAGGCTGTGCGCATAAGCCAGGGAAAGGGCTATCGTCGCGATGGATATCCCAAATCGCAGGAGGTCAGGAATTTCAATGTGCCAAACTTGATCGAGGATCAACTCCACGCCAATATTCAAAACCAAAATATAGGCAGCCTGCTTTAAGATCGGCTCGCGTTCCACAGCGTAACTGAATATTCCCGCCGCGTAGCGCATCGTTAAAATGCCGATGCCTACGCCCAGCATCACCACCCAGACCATGTTGGATAGCGACACAGCCGCAACAACATTATCTATACTAAAGATAAGATCCATGATCTCCACGGTTAATACGGTCGCCCAAAATGACTGTACCTTGATCGGTTTGATTTCACCATTTTCATCACTGTCGCCGCTGGTCATGTCTTCAAGATTATCAAAAGCAAGATGAATCAAATAGACTGCTCCGATCAACTTGACCCACGAGTTGTGAATCAGGAAGCTTGTTAAAAACAACATTGCGCCGCGTCCGACATAAGCGCCCAATAAGCCGACGCGTAATGCTGCCATTCTTTGATATCCAAGAAAAGGATGTAATATTTTCCCCAGTTTTTGTAAGGCTCCCGGCCAGGGCACATCCTGATCATTAGGCAGTGGCGCCACAAGCGCACCGATCACGGCCGCGTTATCAATGGATAATATCCCTTCCAGAAAAATCAACTGCAAAACAATAACTATAATCGGCCAATATTCGTTCATGTATTTC
Source organism: uncultured Chloroflexota bacterium (assembly GCA_903914955.1). Lineage (GTDB taxonomy): Bacteria > Chloroflexota > Anaerolineae > Anaerolineales > Villigracilaceae > Villigracilis. The sequence goes on from CAIWRB010000371.1 coordinate 34,965, forward strand.
TCCGTAGCGCCGCATCAAATTAATGGAATTCCAAATACTGCGCTTGTTTTGAAGCCTTGTTTTCAACAAACGAGGCCGCCGCATATTCTGGTGGCCTCGTTTAATGGTAGTGATTATTATTCCATCTTGACATTAATAAAAACACAGGCGGTTACGCCCCGAACGCTTTTAGTGTATCCACATGCAAATGGATTGTCAAGCAACATACAGTATTTTAAAAATATTAAGTCTTCCCAGTTTTGCGGTCACTCCAGTTTTTCAAAAAGCAAGCCCAGTGACAGTTTTAGGTGTTATTATCACGGACGGGTGCAGACAAAAATAAGCATTGACACCAATTCGATCAGGAGGCGCAAGTGAAAAAAATACTTTCGATCAGTATAGGGTCCTCGATGAGGGATCATACGACCCGTCATGTTTTTCTGGGACAGGAATGTGAGATCACCAGACAGGGGACAAACGGCGACGTCAATAAAGCCGCCCAACTCTATCGTGTAATGGATGGTAAAGTGGATGCCTTCGGTGTGGGCGGAGCTGGTTTCTATTTGCAGGTTGCAGACCACCGTTATTATTTCCGTGAGCCAAAAATGTTTCGCAAAGCGATCAAGATCAGCAAGGTTGGAGATGGCAGCCGGGTGAAAGGTTTGCTCGAAAAACGAGCATTCGTGGCGCTTGAAAAATATTTGAACGAGAAGGAAGGCAAATCCCTTAAAGGAATGCCCGCTTTGCAAACTTGCGTCATGGAGCGGTACGGCATGGGCAAAGCCATGGTGGAGGCGGGGCTTGATGTTACCTTCGGTGACTTCATGTTTGCGTTGGGTTTACCCTTCCCAATAAAAACACTTAGCCAGGCGCGCGTGCTTGCGGCTGTGTTTCTGCCCCCGGTCTCGCTGATGCCATTCGCGTGGCTGTATCCGCTGGGATCGGAGCAGGATAAGCCGCCCCAGCCCAAATGGACAAAATATTACATGCGATCACAGGTTATCGCGGGTGACTTTTTGCAGATCCGCCAGAACATGCCCGATGACCTGACAGGAAAAATTATCGTTACGAATACGACTACCCCCAGGAACGTTGAGGAATTAAAACAGCGTAATTTGCATATTCTCGTCACAGTCACGCCGCGCTTGGAAGGCCGCAGTTTTGGCACAAATGTGATGGAAGCGACCCTGTTGGCGTTGATGGACAAGTACGAATCTGATGTAACAGAGGTGGACTTTTTGGAATTGATAGAACGCATCCCACTTGAACCGAATATCGAGGTTCTAAATTAATTTCGACAATCTGTATTCCATGAGCGATGGGTTTTAAAAAAAGATCATGCAGAATAAAATTCTGCATGATCTTTTTATTTTGGATTATTATCGGCGGGGGGTTCAAGATTGGGCTGCTCTGCACGCATCAGCTCAAAAACCTGCAAACAGCCGCGACAGCAAAAGTTCAATACATTGCCGTCGAACTCTTTTGTGATCACATACTTTGCATTTGCTTCCGCGCCGCAATGGTCGCATTGGATCGTTTTTTCTACCATAACATCACCTGCCCATAAGAAAATGATGGGATGAGGTTTGCAACCGCCAGCCCGCGTAAAACTGTTTGAACGGCGAACAGCATAAGCAGGATCGCCGCAAGAGATTGTAACCGTCCGCGCAGTTTGGGGCTGAGCAAATTCGCAGCGAGACCAAACCCAAGCAGGGTCGGCACGGTTCCCATTCCGAATGCAAGCATGGTCAGTGCGCCGCCCCACAAAGTTCCAACCCGCGCAGCCAGAACCAGCATCGCGAACACCAATCCGCAGGGAAGAAATCCCCACAAGATCCCGAGGGTTAGTGTTGCCAGAAAACTGCGCTTACCAAAAAGTCCGCGCATACGTGTCATTGGAGAATTTCCTTTTGTCATTGAAACAAGCGTTGCTTCAATGGGTGGGAGGATGCCCATTAAACTGAGCGAAACCAACAACATTAGAATGCCAACTAGGATTGAAAACATACCCTGCCAGCCCATCATCCCACCAGCTTGATCGAGGAGCGAACCTGCCAGCCCAATCAATGCGCCGAACAAGGTGTAGGTTGTGATGCGGCCAAGATGCAGAGGCAGAAAACTAGCAATTCGTGCTAGCAAGCCCGGACGAGATCCATCCGATGCGGTTTGCGCCGCCTGACGTGCAGAATAGATTGCAACGATTCCGCCGCACATGCCGAGGCAGTGTCCGAAACTGCTGATAATTCCTGTAACAAATGCGAGCGCCAAATTACTAAGCAGCATGTTCATTACAAGCCCACGTCAAAGAAGACGGATTGCTTTTCATTGCCACGCGTGATGACGACTTCAATACGCCATGCACCGCGCATGGTGAAGGGGGCAGTTGCGCGATATTTTCCGTCAGACGTGAATTCCAGCGCGGGCTGGTTGGGCGGCATCCACATCGAGGGCATGGTCAGGTTCAGGCTGATGGTTGCGTCGTCAATTGTCTGCCCGTTGACATCGGTCAGCGTGACGTCAAACTCGCTGACCTGACCCGCTCTCGGCGGGTATGGATTCAGGGTTAGTAAAACGATCATGTCACCTGATTTTTGCACCGCTGTATTATTCGGCAATTCGCCCTTGACCGAGGTCACTTCTGCTGAGGGGGAGATCTGCGCGCCATCTGCCGAGACAGCCACCAGATCTAGTTGTACGCCTGCGTCGCCCATCATGTGAGAGCGCATTCTCCTCATTGCAAATATTCCAAATATCGTCAACCCAATCAAGGCAGCGATGGCGATCAGTCCTATTTTCTTCGACATTTAACAATCTCCTTTTTTTGTATTTCCGAAGCATATCATATACTTATTAAACTTTATGTAAAGATGAATTAAAGATGCGATAAAGGTTTCACAGTTGTAAAACTGAGGGGTACGCTAAGAGACTGTTTAATAACTCGATAAAAGCTTGGTAAAAGCGAGAAAATCGGGCAAAATTGGATGATGATCAAATCAAACCAAACTTACCCGACTGACTTGAATGATACCGAATGGAAGCAAATTGCGCCATACCTACCA
>CAIWRB010000372.1 GCA_903914955.1 uncultured Chloroflexota bacterium
GTCTTTTTCCGCCTTTTGCGCCAATTCAATTGCACGCGCAGATGGTGTAACTGTCGCGAGATTTACCATTCGCCCTTCGCTTTTGCTGACGATCTTTTGAGCAAGAACAATAATGTCATTGTCCTGCAATTTAAGATCTGTTTCGTGCAAAGACTTAACGAGAATATCCGCCAGGTTATCGTTCTGGCGGATGAGGGGGATGTTTTTTAGAGGAGTTAATAGGAGGGACATTGAGTTCAACGTGCTAACGTTGAATACCTGTGATCTTAATGCCGGCGTGTGTTGAGCCATATTTTTTGTTGATGCCGATCAATACGCTGGTCAGGCCTTCAATGACAACAGAATTTTCAATGGGTCCCGCGTCCCATCCGTTCAAACCAGCGGCTTCGACCAGCTTGATGGTCTCAGCGCGCGCGTCCTTGGATGTTCCAGTTACAAGTACATCACATTCCACATCCGCGTTATCGAGAAGATGCTCATGAGAAATATTTTGGAATGCCGCGCAAACCTGCACATCATCACCGAGGATCTCTTTTGCTTCCTGCGCCGCAGAGCCAGCGGCTGGCATTTGTACCGTAGCAACTTTCGGCGGGATGAGCGGAACGGTTACATCCACAAGGATTTTCCCCTTGAGTTCATCTTTGACTGATTCAAGCGTGTCACGATGCGCCGAGTATGGAACGGTTAATACTGCGATATTCGCTTCATGAGCCGCTTCAAGGTTGGTCATGCCTTTGACTGAGACTCCATCTCCGAGCATTTCCACGATTTCATTCGCTGCTGCAATTGCTTTCTCTGCAGTCCGCGAACCAATGCGGATTGGGTAACCCGCGCGTGCCCAACGATACGCCAATCCCTTGCCTTCCTTGCCAGTTCCGCCTAGTACAGCGATGGATAATAAAATTTTTGAGTCGCTCATTAATTCTCCGATTAACTTGGATTGCGGACTTCAGCCCGCTTGTTTTTTATTAAGGCAGGCAGACTGAAGTCCGCGTTCCCAAATTACGAAACTTTCGCCACTTCTTCCTCGTAGCGCTTCCAAATCCTTGGCGCAATTTCCCTGGCGCGGGCGGCAATCTCTGCTTCGTTGAGAGTTAGCAATTCACGGTCTTTCATCAAAACTTTGCCGGCCGCAATGGTCGTTGTGACCATGCTCTGCTGAAAGCCGAAGATGATATGCCAGGGCAGGTTGCCATCGGTCATGGGTGTGCTTGGATGGTAATCCACGAACATCAAGTCAGCGAATGCACCTGCTGTGATCTGCCCAATGGGCGCGGCGGGAAAGAACATGTTTGCCAGTGCGGCGTTATTATAGATCGCCATTTGCTGAACATCATATCCGCCCATGCGGCGCGGGTCACCGTGATAGGCTTTGTGCAACAGATAGGCGGTCTTCCATTCTTCCCACATGGCATTGGAGAAACCGTCATTGCCCAAACAGACTTTAATACCCAAGCGTAGCATGGATTCAATGGGTGCAACTCCGACTGCGTTGTTCATGTTTGAACGCGGCTGGTGAGTGAGCCAGGTGCCTGTCTCTTTTAGAATTTCCATTTCACGCGCATCGAAATGAACTCCATGCGCAGTGATCGTATTGGGGCCAAGAATGCCATGCTTTAACAAACGGTCGATAACGCGCATGTCACTTTTGTTTAGGCTGTCATATTCATCTGATTCATGCTCGGCGGTGTGGATGTGGAAACCTGTCCCTTCGGGCGCAGCGACTCGGCAAGCCTGCAGCGTGATACCTGAAAGCGTCAAACTGGCGTGTAGGCCAAATGTCCCAGCGAGGCGCGGGTGCGAGTCAGTGGCCAAGCGTTTTAGGAAGCGCACATTTTCGTTGATGCCTGCGTTTGCTTTGTCGCTTCCGTCGCGATCTGTCACTTCGTAGCACAAAACGCCGCGTAACCCACTTTTATCAACGGCGTCAGCGATAATATCCAGCGATCCATCAATACAGTTTGGCGAAGCATGATGATCTATCAGAGTCGTCGTGCCGTGCTTGATCGCATCCACAAGACTTGATAAGGCTGAGAAACGCACCGCTTCCGCATCCAGCGAACGGTCAAGCGGCCACCACAACTTTTGCAGAATCTCAGGGAAATCTTTTGGCGCAGGCCCGGGGATTGCCATGCCGCGCGCGAAGGCGCTGTAAAAATGCGTATGCGCGCAAATACTGCCGGGCATCACATACTGTCCGCGCGCATCAAGAGTTTTTGCTTTCGGATATTTCGCGGTCAGAGATCTGGTTGTGCCGATCTCCTTGATGCGGTCACTTTCGATATAGATCGCATAATTTTGCAGAATCCGATTTGTGGATTCCCATGTGATGATATTTGCATTAGCAATGAGCATAGTTAACCGAATCCATATTGACTGGGGTGTGGGAGTTTTACGCCGGATGCGCCGATCTCCCAGAGTGTGTTATATGCGGCTTCGCGTAGTTCGGGATCATCTCGATACATGGCACCGTATATTTGTGTGATCACGCCTTCGTTTGGAGTGAATTTTAAATAGGGAAGCGCCGCAAGGCGTCTATCAGGGTCATCGCCTTTAAGGGCCAGCAGGAGTATATCTGTTGCGGGTGCGCCAGGTGGGATGCCAACACCCTGCTTACTCGCGAACTCGATCAGCCATGGTGATTCAGATGGAGCTTTCAGCTTTTGCGGTGCGCGAGCTTCGACATGCGCTAATGAATCCAGAACTTCGGATGCA
>CAIWRB010000373.1 GCA_903914955.1 uncultured Chloroflexota bacterium
AGTGTCGAGGATGTTTACTCCGTTTCCATTTAACACAGCGATGGAATGAATGAATATTGGGTCTTTGCGTAGCAGGGAGAGTAGCACAAGGCGGGCGTTTTTTTCTTCGATACTATTGGTGCGTAGTTGAGATGATAGGTTTAAAAAGGAAACCAAAGGAAGCTGTTTTGAATCTGCGCGGATGGCATCCAGATGTGTGGTCATAAAGCTGTCAATATTACTCACGACGATTTTTGCGATCGTGATTAATTGGGCTTTATTTTGGATCTGAAGGTTTTGAGATGAGGATCTGGAATTGAACCATCCAAGAGCAATCAGAGGGATAATTGTGACAAAGAAAAATGCAATGATGATCTTTGTTCGAAGCATATATGAGTTAAAGCGCTGAAAAATGAATATGGTATAGATGAGCGATATAACAAGGACGATCAAGTTTGTTGCTGTGGGATTGGTAGGCAATCCAGTATCTGGCAGGAATATATCTGTGATCGTAATAATGATGGCAATGATAACAATACCGATTATTACGCGTGTAGTTCGCGCGGGCGGAAGTGTTGCGGATGAGATCCCGCCCACAACTAAGGAGATCATGATCCCGAGAGCAAGGCTTTGTCCATGTACAATAAATGGAATCGTAAGTGCTATTCCAAATATCGTACCAATCAAGATTGAAATTCCCAACGTTGAGCGGCCATGACTATTTAGGTAAGCGCTTATAAATGCCACGATCGCTATTGTGCCCGTGATACCTAACCCAAATAAGCCTCTTAGGCCATTATCGGTATATCCGATATAGCCGGTTATCATTGCTGCCGCTACGAATATAAATCCTGTGAACATACTGATCGTCTGTATGTTTTTATGACGGTGTTCTTCCTGTTTTATGGCTTTATCGGACAGGCTAATCATAATAATTCTCTAATCGTTTATTGAGGTGTCTAAGGTAGATAGGATGGGTCAAGTAAGGTCTGCGGATCTATTTGCTGCGCTAAAGCTCCAATAGAAATCATGTAATCTTTTGTAATATTTGTTATAGTGTATATGGAAATTGCTTCCTGTAAATTGAATAGCGCCTTATTATCGTAGAGGTTAAGAATTTTTAAATTATCATCCGATTGCACTTCTTCGATGTTTAAACCCAGATATTTGGCGGCAATTGCGCGTGTTTCTTCCTGGTTTTTCAGACGGTAATCGACTGCCTCAAACCATGCTTTTAGGAATGCTCGAACATCCTCAGGCCTTTTTTCCACAATCGAGGCATCGAAAACAATCAAGTCAGGAAACAGATAAAGTTGTTCTTGTGGGTAAATGATCTTGTAGCCACTCGAAAGCGCTTCAGATGAGTAGGGCTCCCAGGTAGAGGCCGCTTGAACCTGGCCACTTTCAAGTGCTTGTAACGCATCTTCAGGATTTATAGAGACAATAGTAACATCCTCCATGCTCATGTTTACACTTTGTAACATTTTGACAACAGTCAGCTCATATTGCGAGCCGATCTGCAGACCAATTGTCTTTCCTCTTAGATCTTGAATGGAATTAATATCAGAACCAACAAGAACGGCGTCATTGCCTCCGTTATCGTAGACCGCTACTACTTTCATTGGGGCGGTACGGTTTATATTAATGCTGTCTCCAACTGCGATCAATGCGCCGTCAATTTGCCCTGATGCCAGGTCCGGATATGTTTTAGAAAAAATGTCGTAAAAAACCGGTTCCACTTCCACTCCGTATTTCTCAAATAGTCCCTTCTCTTTAGCAACAAGTAGAGTATAGTCGCCCCACCACTGTGTGTATTCAATGCGCAATGGCGTTCTTTTAGGCTTTTCTGTTTGCGATGCCGTACAGCCAGCGAGGGAAATGAGAATGGTGATCAGAAGCACTACTTTCAAGAGGCTATTTTTATACATCATGGATTCCTGAATTATTCCGCCATGTCCAGTTCGATCGATACTGGCTTGATCTGTACAATCACTTCGGAACCGCCGAGTGCACGGCTGAGTTCCTGCGCGGCTGTTTGTAAAATAGTCTCAAAGCGCGTGGATGCGGTGATCTTCGATGAGATATCGGTTGTGACACGCTCAATATCCGCACGATGTTGTGTGGATTGGAAGAGCACAGCTGTTTCAATGGCGAGTGAAAGGCGTTCAGCAACGGCTTCAGCGATATCTGATTCGTCGCTCGAAAATTTCCTGTTTTTTCGCGTATGAAGGTTCATCACGCCAATGACCTGCCCGCGCAAACGAATGGGAATTCTGAGGTTTGAAGAATCATCTATCTCGTTGGATATAATCGAGCTATTTTTTGTGACAACTTCTTGAATATCTTTTTCCTCTAAAGGTTCTCTTAAAGGCACGACCATTGACCCTGATGATTGAAAACCCTGCCCAAGTGATCTTGGGCGCATGACCTTCCATGATTCGCGAGTTAATTTGTTAAATGTATTTTGCGACTCGGCAAGTGATTTTCGTCCTTCTTCAAACGAGCGTGTATTGTTGATGGTAATGGCCACCTGGTCAGCTAGAGTACTCAATACTTCGATATCGTCCAGGTCAAATGCATTCGCTTCTGTGCTCTGTACGTCAAGCGCGCCAATGACCTGTCCGGAATATTGTAGTGGCAGCGCGATTTCGGAGCGAGTATTCGGAAGGTCAGGGTTGTCAAAGTACGCAGCATCAGATCCAACGTCAAGTGTGACCCGCGCGCGTCCTGTAGCAGTAACAAAACCGACAATTCCGGTCTGCCCAATCTGTAGTTTGTGTCCACGTTCCAACATTTTCCTTCCGCCTTCACTGTTGGAGGCGCGAAGAACCGCGAATTCGTGGGCCTCATCCAACAGGAAAATTCCCGCATGGTAGGTATTAAATTTTTCACTGATCACGTGTGTGATAAGCGGTAGAAGTATGTCCAATTCCTGAATGGATGAGATCGCTTTTACCACCTGCGAGACGGCTTCGAATTGCCGCGCACGTTTTAAATTGAAGCGATTGGCGGTGTCCAAATCGGCAGTGCGCTGATTTACTCGTTCTTCAAGGGATTGCCGTAATTGATTTAATTCGCGATTTTCCTCTGTCTGTAATTTTTCATGCTGCTGCAATTTATTGATGGTTTCTCTCAGGCGGTTGATCAATGCCTGAATGATCGCTGAACATCCAATCAGGAGGACGACGATGATGATCGCATCGTCAATCCCGACCTGGGTAATGGCTCTGCCCGTCATTATATCCATCAGCGCTATTAAAAAAGCGGTCAAGACGGTGACTGGTGCTATGGTCCAAATTGAACGTTTGCCGAGTAATAATGCCGCTAGCACGAGTACGAGCGGAAGACCGACAATCGAGATATCACGGAGACCATTAGTACTGATGGCAATGATCGCAATGGCCGCGAGAAGTGCTAGCGGTACGATCAATTTTGCCATGCCGACTCTGCCGCGATTGGCAAGGTACAAGGAAATGATTTCCAAAATCAGGGTAATGCTTAATGCGATCAAGGCTGGTATGTTGCGTGATTCCTCGCCAAAGAGGCCGATCACCAATGGCAGCAGGGAAGTGTTGATGACCACGACAAAAACAAGAATATTCCTTGTCATTTTAATAAATGACGGATTGTTATCTTCTTCATCTTTAAAATAATTCAGGAACTTGGAAAACATTGCATATCTCCGTGTGGTTATTTAACAGCTAAATTATCGGATGTGAATTGGATGGCAATATCGGTGTCTGGCAGTTTATTACCTAACTCTAGAATAGTGGTTTGAAGCAGGTTCTCAAGATTAACTAAATTGCCGATCTTAGCGGATATCTCTCCAACAGTGCGCTCTTTTGCCGCGCGTTTTTGTGCTTCTTGAAGAAGGCGCGCATTTTCAAGGGCAAGAACTGTGCGCTCTGCTGTTGCATGTGCTATGGCAATTTCATCGTTCGTCCAGACTCGGTTTAAATCTGTCGCCGCGCTAAGCTTTATTGTGCCGATGCGTATGCCGCGCAAGGTGAGAGGAATGGCGAGACCGGCAGTGGGAGGTTCGTCATTTGGATTTATTTTTTTTGTGGCAATACCGTCGAAGATGTACCTTCCAACAGATTGTTGCTCAAAGAAATCATGCCACTGTAGTTTGCTCATTTGCGCTGATGAAGCTTCAACTTGTGCAAGTGCTTCAAGAGATTGCTCTAAGGATCTTGCGTTTTGGATGGCAACACTGACTTGATCGGCTAGAACAGAAAGGATGCTTACATCTTCCTGGGAAAAGGCATTAGGTTCCACGCTTTGTACATCCAATGCCCCAAAAATATCAGCGCTCACGCGGAGTGGCAGGGCGATTGCGGAGTGCGTTTCTGGAAGTTCGAGGTTTTTGGAGTAAGCAGAATCCAGGCCCATGTTCAGAGCGACGCGGGGTTGTCCGCTAGTGGTCACGTCTCCAATTAGTTCTGGTCCACCGACGAGCAGTCGGTGATTTTGTGCCAGTAACCTTTTTCCGCCTTCGCTGTTCGCAGCTACAAGAATGGCGTATTCTTTGCTATTATCCAACAGGAAAATCCCAACGTGATAAAAGCCAAATTGTTCTGAAATGGATTCTGCGATTCTGGGAAGCAGGGCGTTGAGTGTCTGTGAGGAACGAATGGTGCGTGCGATGCGAGCGATGGCTTCAAACTGCGCAGAGCGATGTATATTACGTTGGCTGGCGATGGTCAACTCAACGGTACGCTCGTTCACGCGCTGTTCGAGGTTTAATTGAATTATTTTTAATTCGTGTTCACGACTGCTTAATTCCTCGTTACTTTTTGAGAGCATATCTTGTTTTCGGCCGGCATATCCTGCAAGTAGACCGAGAACTAATGGCGCAGTATCCACCAGCCATAAAACAGGATCGGTGAGATGTGTATTGATCATGGCGAATATATTGAGCGGTAGCTGAAGAAATATGATTCTCAAAATGGTTCCAACTAATGGAAATGAGAATCCAAAGAGCGCACCCATCAAAGTGTACCGTTGTGTTTCACTGGTCCTTGTGCGAGTTGGTTTCTTGTCCAATGCGTATACCTCGGAAATTTAATTTTCCTTTGAGTGATTATTCGTCGGTGCTGCCCATTTCAATTGTGACCTGTGCGCCGCTGATCTGATTGCCCAATTCACTTATGGCGGTTTTTATGATTGTCTCAATTTCAACCCCTGCGCCGATCTTAGCCGAGATGTTGCTGATGGCATGTTCGCGAGAGGCGCGTTTTTGTGAATCTTCAAGCAGGCGCGAATTTTCCAGGGATAAAGCCGCGCGATTTGCGGCAGCTAAGGCAATTGCGATTTCTTCGTCTGTCCAAATATGATCTGGGTTTTCCTGTTCCAATCCGATCACTCCGATCACTTGATTGAGAAGCATCAACGGAATCAGGAGGGTATTTTGTCTGGCGTTGGTTTGAAGGTCGGTTGGTTGTTTCACAATGATCGGTTTTCCATTTTCCAGCTTTTTTAATAATTCCAATGGGAGGTTATGCTGAACGGCGTTCACCTGCAATCCATCATATTCATAAGCGGAAAACTCCCTTTTGCTGATGGGGGATTTCCATGCCCGTTGTGTTTGCTGGCGATTTACTTTCGTGAGCTCTAACATTGTTGCTTCCATCTGCTGTGCAAGTTGGGTTCTCTCAATTGCGGCGGATAGCTGGTCCGCCAGTAGCTGAAGAGTTTGAATATCTCGTTCACTAAAGGCATTGAACGCTTTTGTCTGAATATCCAAGGCGCCGATCGTAAGGTTGCGGTTGCGCAAAGGTAAAGCGATCTCTGAATGTGTTTCAGGCAGGAGCGGATTTTCAAAATGGATTGCATCTTGTCCGACGTCCAAGGCAATATATGCCTGTCCATTTTTAGTTGTCTTGCCTACCAATTCTGTTTGGCCTACTTTTAATTTGTAATTGTTCATCAACATTTCTTCTGCGGCGGTGCTGCTAGCGGCGCGCAGGAAGGCATACTCTCCGAGTTCATCCATAAGAAAAATACCAACGTGATAATAATCCAGGCGCTCCTTGATCAGATTCGCTGAAACCTTTAGAAGGGTGTTTAGATCACGGATGATGATGATCTCTCGCATGACGTCTGTGATGGCTTTCAGTTGCATGTTATCTTTTTGCAACTCAGCAGTTTGCTTGGAAACATGTTCTTCAAGACTTCCCAATTTCGATCGGAGTTGGCTTGTTATGGAATTGAATACCGATGCTATTATCCCTATTTCATCTGATGTGTTCTCTTTGGCGCGAACATTTAAATTGCCCAGCGAGACTGAGTTTGCAACATCGGTGAGGTCGAGAATAGGTCTGGTAAATATTCTGCCAACCAAGGTTGCCAAGATCACAACCGCAAACGTGGTGAGAATCAAAAGCTGGACATTTGTGTTGGTCTGTTCCTGAATAGCCGCAAGGAAAACTGAGGCTGGACGGCTGTAAACTACAACCCATGGCTGGGTCTGCATATAAGCTACTGCGATGTTCTCATCCCCTGATTTATTTGGGGATATATCTGCCCGAAAGAAGGGTTGGGTATCTGCATTCTCAAGTGCGAGATCTAAATCGGTAAAATGAGTGGCCTGTTCTTCACTAGGAAGATTTAAAAATCGGTTTGACTCCAC
>CAIWRB010000374.1 GCA_903914955.1 uncultured Chloroflexota bacterium
CCGATACCCTTCTATTGTCTAGATGTAAGATGCGTTTGCCCTGTCTCGGGAATTTGTATAGGCACACAAACTTTGAGAAAAATACTCCACTACACAGAATCAATACCGGCAGAAAACTTATTTTGGAAACAACAAAACCCCTCGGAATTCCTATGTGACTCCAAGATATATCAGGTACTAGACGACGCTCTCAGCCACCGTTTTTCCATACTCCATCAACGCTTTGACCATTTCCATATTTCTGCCTTCCACGTATACGCGCAGGACGGGTTCTGTGCCAGACGGGCGGATGAGCAACCACGAGTCATCGGCCATAATATATTTCACGCCATCACTCTGACTAACCTCATCCACGTTTTGACCGCCGATCTCTTTCGGTGCTTTCTGTGTCAGGAATTCAGTCATCTCGGCTTTTGCAACGGGACGACTCAAGCGCATGTCTACGCGTTCGTATAAAGCGGGACCAACATCTGCGAGCAGATCATCCACCATTTCAAAAAGGGATTTCTTAGACGCGGCGATCATCTCTACAAGCAGCAAGCCCATGATCGGGCCATCACCTTCGGGAATATGTCCCTTGAAAGAGATGCCGCCCGATTCTTCGCCGCCGATCAAGACATCTTCCTTCAGCATATAATCCGCAATGTGATTAAAACCAACGGGGGTTTCATATAACTTCAAGCCGTACCTTTTGGCGAGCCGATCGATCATACGGGTGGTGGATACTGTCCGAACGACAGCTCCGCTCCAGCCGCGATTTTCCACCAAATACTTTAACGACAGCGCCATGATCTTATGCGGGTCGACAAAATTGCCACGCTCATCCATCGCTCCGATACGGTCTGCGTCGCCATCCGTGACAACTCCAAAATTCCCCATACCCGAACTGACCGCGCTTGCCAGCGGGCCGAGATATTTTGCGATCGGTTCAGGATGCACACCTCCGAAGCCGGGATTCATCTCGCCGCGAATTTCGGCGATCTCACAACCTGTCCCCTGCAAAAATGATTTGATCACGCCGCGCCCGGAGCCATACATCGCATCCACCACAAACCGCTGTGGATTGTCTGCGATGATATTTGTGTTGATCAACTTGTGCAGGTGCTCAAAATACACAGGCAATGGATTAAATTTTTGGATCAAGCCGGCATCGCGCGCCTTTTTGAAATCCATCAAGTTGGGTCCGCGCGCCTGTTCTTCATTATCGTTGATATAAACTTCCACGCGGCGGCATTGTTCGGGCAAGGCCGAACCGCCGAACGCGCCCTTAAGTTTTAATCCGTTATAACGCGGGGCATTATGTGATGCCGTGACCATCATCCCTGCGATGGCATTATGATATTTCACCGCGAATGAAATGACTGGCGTCGGCGAATCAGATTGTGCCAACAGAACAGTGAATCCGTTGGCAGCGAGAACACGCGCCACTTCCCCGGCAAAACGATCTGAAAGAAAACGTGTATCATAGCCAACCACGATCTTCCTCGGATCCACACCCGGCGATTTATTCCAATGATCAGAAGCCACTGCGTCGGCAATGGCTTGTGTCACAATGCGCAGGTTATCAAAAGTAAAACTATCCGATATGACGGCGCGCCAGCCGTCTGTGCCAAAATGTATGGGCATGAATATCCTCCGATGGATTCATTTATGATTACAAAAGTGTCTCCTCAAAACGAACCTTAACTGGGAGGTCACGACGGGGAGAAAAGTATTTTTGCTTTATGGAGTTGGCGTAGCTATTGTGGATGCCGTTCCGAAGTTCGGCGCAGGTGTGGCATAAATGACTGTCGATTCTAACAGCCAGCCTTCAAGGCGTTGTCCGTTCAAGGTGGCAAAAACGCGGAGCCATGTCACGCCAGTCACAAGCCGAAACTCCGGAGTAACTTCCACGATCGTACCGTTATTCAATGTCTTCAAAAGCTTTCCATTTGGCAATTCGCGCAAGTTCGCACCGCCGCCTTCATTTGCGCTGACTTTACCAAATATCGGCGCCGGCTCGATGGTCATCGTTACGGTAGGCGTTTCAATGACGGGTAATGTTACATCGATCGTAATTGGTACAGCACTGGGCGTTATTGCCGCCTGAGAAAATGCCGCCGCAACAGTTTCTGTAAAATCCACTTTTGTTGGAGCGGGTGTAAACGTGCTTGAAGGATGTGGACTGCTTGTAATCGTCGCTGGCAGGCTCGTAGTTATGGGAATCGCAGTCGGCATAGATGCGGGCGGCTTCGATTCTTTCACAAGCGGGAAACCTGATCCCATAAAAATGAAAAGTATCCAGGCGAAAAGCGCGAGTGCGAGTGCGCTAACGAAGATACCGCGAGTCGATGGGCGGAGTTTTAATATAAAGAGGGTTAAGAGACCGAAGACGCTTGCCAGCGCAAAGTGCGTGACAAAAACAAGAGCACCTTGCGGCCAAATTCCATCCAAACCGGAGCCGAGTCCAAATCCGCCTGCGCTGATCGGCAGATAAAACGTGTATGCAATTACAACACTGGGAAGAAATGGTTTTTTTTCTGAACGGGCAAATGAAGCCACCAATGTGATCGCCCCAACAACAAGCACAAGGAGTTCTGGAATCCATAAACGAGAATGGTTATACACATTATAGAGTGTCACCGCCGGAAAAAGCCGCGCAGCAAAACCAGTCAACATGCCGCTCAGAAAAACGATACCTGCACTGATGAGCAGCGCCATGAATGTTTCAAAAAGAAATCTCGGTGAACCCGTCAGAATGGCAAGCAAAAATCCCACCCATGGCGTCATCAGCGGCGTGACGAGAATGCCCAGCAAAAGCACAGCCTGCGAATCAAGCAGATAGCCAAGCCCAAGGATTGCGCCGCATGCCATCGAAAATAAGAACAACTCAAAAGAAGGGTAGGCGCGGCGTGAAAGATCAAAAATAAATGCGGCTTGCCCGACTGCGTCATTGGGAATCATATCGCGGCGGGTGACTCGCCTGCGGCGTGCGCGCGGCGGTGTTGGTTCGGAGGGAATTATGGGTTCGTCAGAAAAAGACATAGGAGTTTTATGGAATAATATTTTCTTGAACTTGCAATGAGATGCGCGAATTCTCATACACTGTGAGGGGATTCATATCCGCAATTATACTAGAGAGAGCGGATGGTAAAATGCCAGTATTTAACATAGATCTATAATTCCTTGTTAACAGCGACACTGCTATAATAAGTCTGCTTTTACCTAATCACCTCATTACCTAACCTCCTATGACTCAACATCGAATTACAGACGATTTGGAAGCGCTCCTTGAGGTGCTTCCCACAAATATCCGCCACGCGGTGGAAAAAATAAACAACAGCGACAGACTGCTCGAGATCGTGATCGATCTGGGGCGTTTGCCGTCTGCGCGTTTCGTTGAAAACGAATTGACCTTGTTGGATAAAGAGATCACACGCGCAGATATTGACCACATCACCGAACGCATCGGAAATTTTGACGCGGATAACCGTGCCGGCATGGAACGCACGCTGCATCGCATCTCTGCCATCCGCAATCGGCGCGGTGCCATTGTTGGGCTAACCTGCCGCGTTGGCCGCGCCGTGTATGGCACAGTGGATATTATTCAAGACATTATCGAATCAGGCAAGTCTGTTTTGATCCTCGGACGGCCTGGCGTTGGCAAGACCACACTTCTGCGTGAAGCCGCGCGCATCCTCGCCGAAAACAAACGCGTCGTCATAGTGGATACATCCAATGAAATCGGCGGCGATGGCGATGTGCCGCATCCCGCGGTGGGCAGGGCGCGCCGCATGCAAGTCAGCCAGCCGACACAACAGCATGAGGTCATGATCGAAGCCGTTGAAAATCATAATCCTGAAGTCATCGTGATCGACGAGATCGGACGCGAACTCGAAGCTCAGGCGGCGCGCACCATCGCCGAACGCGGTGTGCAGTTGATCGGCACGGCGCACGGTCAAACGCTCGACAACCTTTTACTCAACCCAACGCTCAGCGATCTGATCGGCGGCATCGAAGCGGTCACTCTTTCAGATGAAGAAGCACGTCGGCGCGGCACCCAGAAAACAGTGCTTGAACGGCGCTCCCCTCCCACCTTTGATATCGTCATCGAGATCCAAACACGTGATCGATTTGCGGTGCATCTAGATATATCCGCTTCAGTGGATTCGCTTTTGCGCGACGCCCCTGTGCCGCCCGAATTACGCACGCGCAATGCCGAAGGGAAGATTCTGATCGAGAAAGCCGCACCCGCTCCCAAATCCAAAATGGAAGCGAAGGAAGTAAAAGCGCAGCGCCGCGCTCGTCAGACTGATCCCGTTATCGAGGAGCACAGTCCCACACCCAATCAGACTCCGACCATGCTCACGTCACCTTTGCAAACAGTGCGCGTATTTGCGTATGGCGTGGCGCGGAACAGACTCTCACAAGCCGCAAAGAGACTCGGCGTGCCAGCCGTGATCGTGACCGACGTTGACGAAGCCGACGCGCTCGTTACACTACGCACGTATTATCGCAACCGCGAACAAACGGTGATGGATGCCGAGCATCGCGGGATGCCGATTTATGTTTTGCGCGCGAACACCGTGGCGCAAGTGGAACAGTTCCTTGGCGACTTGTATAACATCAGCGAACAGCATCATCCGCGCGACAGTATGGAGAGTGTGCGCGAAGAAACACAGCACGCCATTTCCGCAGTACTCAACGGCGAGCGCTGGGTGGATTTGCCCCCAGGCACATCTCTGGTGCGAAGATTGCAGCACGAGCTAGCGCGCAATGCGGAGTTGGTTTCACATTCGTATGGAAAAGAACCGCGCAGGCATGTAAGGATATTCAGGGAATAAAACTGAGAATTTTGATTCCTAAATAACGAATTCCAATAAACAAAATAAGGACAGGCGAATTGCCCATCCTTATTTTTATTTGCTACCAAGATGTCATTCTGAGACTCTCACCAGCACGGGTGTACGGAGCAAGTGTCGCTCCGCCAAGAGAATCGTAACGGAATATTTATGTATGACTCGACTCGCCAAGTGTGATCTGAATTGTGATCTCTTTTCCGCTGCGCATCACGCCTAACGTGACCTGATCACCAGGTTTGTAGGTATAAAGTACATTTAAGTAATTATGCGTTTCGTCCATCTTGACACCGTCAATGCTGGTGATTATGTCATCAGCCTGCAGGCCTGCTTTACCAGCTGGGCTGCCAGTGGCAACCTTGGTCACATACACGCCCCACTGCACGGGCAAGTTATATGAGGCAGCGATATCAGGTGAAATGGCTTGGTAGCTGATTCCCATGAAAGGCCGTGAGAAATATCCGTGATCGACAATTTGAGTTGCCACAGCATGAGCGGTATTGACCGGGATCGCGAATCCCAAACCTTCTGCAATGGCTCCACTTCCAGAGCCACGTACGATCATGTTGTTGACACCGATCACTTCACCGGCTAGGTTGACGAGCGGACCGCCAGAATTGCCTTGATTGATGGCAGCGTCAGTCTGGATCAAACCTTCGATTTGGTAGCCTTTGCCGGTATCGATGGATCGTCCCGTGGCGCTAACCACGCCAACCGTGACGGTGTTCTTGAAATCACCAAGCGGAGACCCGATCGCGATCACTGACTCACCCGAGTTAAGTAGATCCGAATTTCCAAGCGTTACCACTGCCGGCACCTTACCTTCCGTCTTTAAGATCGCGATATCTGAATAAGGATCTGCGCCAACGATGGTGGCTTTTTGCTGGCTCCCATCCGACAAAACAATATTTACTTCCTTGGTTCCTTCAACGACATGGTTATTCGTCAGGATATAGCCTTTGTCGGATATAAAGAATCCGCTGCCGCTGACGGTCTGATCGCCGGTCTGACCGAAGAATGTCATTTGACCGGAAATGGTCCCAACAATTGTCACTACGGCTGGACCGACTTTTTGAACTGCTTGTGTTACAGCGGTTTCCACGTCAGTCGAATTGAGCACAAGTGTTTGACTGGGAGTGTTATTATTGGGATTGGATGCGAGTGCGGGAATTGGAATGGAAGAATTCCCTGCTTGATTTCTGCTAACAGCTGTATATACAGCCGCACCGCCTGCTGCAGCGCCTGTCAATGCCGATACTCCGGCAATGACCATGACCAGTAAAAGGTAAATTATTTTTTTCCATGACATTTTCGCCTCCGATATAAGTAAGAACATTCTGACACATAATCATGACAGCACAATTAAATTATGATCGTTAAAAATTAATTTAACCTAATAATATTGTTAGAGATTGTAAAGAATAAAATCCAACATAAAGAGTTGACATGTTCATCACCCTCGAAGGCCCCGAAGGCTCCGGCAAGACATCACACATCCCCTATCTCGTGGAATATCTGCGCGAGAAAGGCTATACCGTTTTCCCGACGCGTGAACCAGGCGGCACATCCATCAGCGAACAAATCCGCGATATTCTACATGACTTGAAGAACGCCGAGATGCATCCGCGCACAGAGACGCTGCTCTATCAAGCCGCACGCGCACAGATCGTAGAGCAGGTCATCAAGCCGCGATTGGCTGTGGGCGAGATAGTGATCTCAGATCGTTATTACGACTCGACCATCGCCTATCAAGGATACGGACATCAGCAGGATCTGAATCAAGTCCGCGCGCTGGTGAAATATGCCACCGACGGATTAACTCCCGACTTGACCATTTTGCTCGACCTCGACGTTGAAGTTGGTCTGAAACGAAAGACTCAAAACGAATTGGAATGGAATCGAATGGATGCGTACACCGTGGAATTTCATCAACGCGTGCGCAGAGGATATTTGGAAATGGTGAAGCAGGAATCGCAGCGATGGGTCGTGATCAATTCAGATCAAAAATGGGATGAAGTACAGGCAGAATTGAAGAAGGTAATTATTACAGGATTAACAAAATCATGATCGTCAACTCTGAAGAAGATATCAAACACCTGAAAGCCATCGGTCACATCTGCGCCATGACCTTGAAAACAATGATGGAACATGCCAAGCCCGGCATGACCACATTGGAGTTGGACAATATCGGCATGGAGTTCCTGAAAAAAGAAGGCGCTCAATCTGCGCCGATGGCAATGTATCATTTTCCCGGCGCGACCTGCATCAGCGTGTCGCCGGTCATCGCGCATGGTATTCCCAATGAACGTGTTTTGCAGGAAGGCGACCTTGTCAACATCGACGTCTCTGCTGAAATGAATGGCTACTATGGAGACACAGGCGCCTCGTTGGTCATTGCCAAGCAGGTGCCTGAATACGAAAAACTACTTGCGGCCGCCAGGTCC
Source organism: uncultured Chloroflexota bacterium (assembly GCA_903914955.1). Classification (GTDB taxonomy): domain Bacteria; phylum Chloroflexota; class Anaerolineae; order Anaerolineales; family Villigracilaceae; genus Villigracilis. The sequence goes on from CAIWRB010000374.1 coordinate 7,283, forward strand.
GCGCTTGAAAAAGCGATCCAGGTGGCGGTAGCAGGACAGCCTCTAAATCTGATCGGCCAAACCATTCAGGAGGACGCAAAACGAAACGGCTTTGGTGTCATTTATGATCTGACCGGTCACGGCATTGGACATAAGCTGCACGAAAATCCGGCTGAAGTTTTCAACTATACCAAACCAAAAGACCACCGCATTCTTGACGAAGGATTGGTTCTCGCAATCGAGCCATTCCTCACCACCGGCAAAGGACACGTCCACGAAGAACCGGATGGCTGGTCACTGCGGACAATAGACAGAACGATCGCGGCTCAATTTGAACATACGATCATTGTCACAAAAAATAAACCTATCATCCTTACGATATAAATCGCTCTGCAATGTTCTTGAAAAACAACTTTACGGCTGTATCACGAAAAACGCAGGTTAGAGTTATGTTAGTGTATCTTTTGAGTGCTTGACGAAGAACTTACGCGGTGTCACAATAGCTTCATGGATTATAAGGATTACTATAAAGTACTCGGCGTTGGACGAAAAGCCAGTAGTGACGATATCCGCACGGCATATCGTAAGCTTGCCATGCAATTTCACCCGGATAAAAATCCTGGCGACAAAAAAGCCGAGGATAAATTCAAAGAAATAAACGAAGCGTATCAGGTCTTGAGCGACGAACAAAAACGCGCGCGCTACGACCAGCTGGGAAGCGCATATTCCAACTTCCGCACAGGCGGCGGACGACCTGGTGACTTTCGATGGGATGACTGGTTTCAGCAGCAACAAGGCGGGCAACAAAGAGGCTCTGTAAACGCTGACGATCCACTTGCGGGAGCTGGTGGGTTCTCCGATTTCTTCCGCACGATATTTGGCGAGGCGATCCGTAATTCTGCGCGCGGTCAGGGAACGCAGCAACAGCAGGGATTTCAACAGGAAGTACAGATCAGTTTTCAAGAGGCGTACGAAGGCACCCTGCGTCAATTTCAAAAAAGTGAAAAAAAGTTACAGGTGCGAATCCCAGCCGGGGTAAAGACAGGTTCAAAAGTAAGAGTGGCAGGCGCGGGTCCCGAAGGACTCGATCTCTATCTCGTAGTAAAAATCACAGATGAAGATAAATTCGAGCGCGAGGGTCAAGACCTAACGACAACATCCACGTTAAGCGTATTCACATTAATTCTCGGCGGTGAAACAGAAGTGGAAACACCCACTGGAAAAGTAAAGTTAAGTATTCCCGCCGGCACACAGACCGACCAGGTCTTTCGTCTGGCGGGACGCGGTATGCCGAATTTGAAGGACCCAAAAACAAAAGGTGATCTTTTTGTGAAGTTGAAAGTACAAATTCCAAAATACCTATCGTCCAAACAGAGAGAGCTGCTTGAAGAAGCATCCCATATAAAATTTTAGTGTAAACCTAGGAGAGTTCATGAAAACAAAGCGAAGCATTTTAGCTTTCATAGTTTTAATCGTTGCAATGCTGGCATGTCAATCACTACCGTTATCCAATCAACAACCTTCATCTGTTGTGGCGGCGCCGGTGCAAGCCATCGAACCTGTTAATACGAATGCCACCAACCCGTCCGCTCAACAAGATGGGCTGGTCGCGCTTTATGAAAATGTCAGCCCTGGTACCGTTGCGATCATCACAGATCAAGGTCAAGGTTCTGGATTTGTTTATGATGCAAAAGGTGACATCGTAACGAACTTTCACGTGGTCGAAGGCGCCACCACAATAGAAGTTAGATTCAGTTCCGGCTTTATGGCTTACGGAACAGTTGTCGGGACGGATACGGATTCTGATCTTGCCATCGTCAAAGTGGATGCTCCCGCCGAGGAGCTTCATCCCCTGCCGTTAGGTGATTCAGACGCACTGAAAGTGGGTCAGACCGTCGTGGCCATTGGCAATCCTTTTGGTTTGAACGGTACAATGACAGTAGGCATTGTCTCTGCGCTCGGGCGCACATTGGACGCCATTCATCAAACAAAGGATGGACAACCATTCACAGCCGGCGATATTATCCAAACGGATGCGGCCATTAATCCTGGCAACTCCGGCGGACCCCTCTTCAATATCAACGGTGAAGTGATCGGTATTAATCGCGCCATTCGCACGCTGAGCTCAACATCCAGCGGCGAGCCGGTAAATTCCGGTATTGGTTTTGCAGTTTCCATCAATATGGTCAAACGCGTTGCTCCGGTTTTGATCGCGGCTGGAAAATATGACTATCCATTTTTGGGGATCTCATCCATGGATTCTTTGAGCCTTGAAATGGTCAAGGAACTTGGCTTGAACACATTTATCGGTGCATACGTCACAGACGTAGTCGCCGGTGGCCCTGCTGATAAAGCAGGGATCATATCAGCCAGTAAACCCACCAGTATCCCTGGCTTATTTGGCGGCGGCGATCTTATCATCGCAATTGATGGACACGCAATCCGCACATTTGATGAAATGCTGGCCTATCTAATCACCAACAAAGGCCCAGGCGACACGGTTGTCCTGCAAGTATTACGCGGCAGTGAAAAAGTGGATATAACACTTACTCTTGACAAACGTCCATAGAAAACAAAGAGCGGCTCAAACGAGTCGCTCTTTGTTTTCAGTTTCTAATTTAAATCTAATATTCAAACGCAATTGTTCATCGTGCTGTCATGTTGAAGACGTAGAATAAAAGAATAAGATGCAAAGAACAAGCATCGCATTCTCCCTCCAGAAAATCCGAAGTCCGGGCAGACTTCGGATTTTCGTTTTAATTCAACATCATCCGCGCCGCTTTTCTTCCGATCTCCACTGCGAAATTCGTTCCCCGATCCCACGGATAGACCTGACTCATCGATGCAAAATATAATCCTTCGATCGGAGTTTGTATCTCCGGAATATTTCTTGAATGATTCACCAACGGCACGGGCTGTGCATAATTTGTTTTGTGCACCCAAATCTTCTTCACCCACCCGCGCGAAAATTCAGGATTAAACTTTTGAAACGCCGGGATAAATCTTTCTAACAATTCATCATCGCTCATTGAAAAATATTCATGGCCCAACTCGAGATAATCACCGGCATACACGATATGATCGCCGCCGAAATTTTCCTTGGGCACAAAATTCGTGTGCTCCACTAGCGCCAAAAACGGATAGCCTTCATCCTTCGGCACGTTGAACCAGTAATAGCCGTCCTTTGAAAGCGAATATTTCAGCGCCAGCGTCATCACCACCGCACCCATCGATTTCAATTCAAGCAAACCTTTTAAATAACCTTCAGGAAGATCTGGACATAACCTTGCCATGAGATTCGGCGATGTAGTGACAAGAACTTTATCGAAGGATTCGCCGCCCACGGTCAGACTACCCGTCGATTGATCCTTTTTAATAGACTTGATCTGCGCGTTGAATTTTATCTCCACGCCCAGCTCCCGTAGTTTTTCCGCAAACAGATCAGCGAACTTCTGAAAGCCACCTTCGAATGTGCCGAGCCGTGTGGTGCGTGCATGGATACGCGCCCACATCCACGCCATATTGACATCTTTATAAAAGGGGCCAAATTTTCCTAAAAGTAAGGGCTTCCACATCTGCTCGTAAACCTGTCTACCCGCGTATTTTAACATCCACTCATCGGCAGTGACTTTTTCCAGCGCGCGCCAGTTGTTCGTCAGGCGCAGAAACAATCCGACGAAACCGAATCTAATTTTGTTCAGACCAAACCCAAGTCCGGGAAAGCGAAGCGCGTTGAGAATTGAGTCAAAGGGATACCATTTATTTTTGTACAGCATCACTGTAAATGGACGGGGAAATTTTACTTTATCCTCCAACCCCAGCTCGCGGATCAATCCCAGCATTTCCGAGTCACTTTGAAACCAGTGATGATAGAACTTCTCGACCGACCAATCCCAGTGCGGCTCCTTGAAACCGGAAGCCAATCCGCCCACATACTCAGCGGATTCAAAAATGGTCACAACATGTCCTGCTTTTTTTAGATCGTATGCGGCGACCATGCCGCTGTATCCAGCCCCAATAATTGCGATTTTCATTTTTCCTCGTTTGTACGATTAATTTTTTGTTTCTTCCCTCAATGAATCGTTCCACTTCAAGCCTTCACGCGTCATGTAATATGCGCCAAGCAAAGTAATGGGCAGCCAGAGCGCTACGTGCAAGGTGAGTGTGTATCCCGCGGCTGTGGCTTGATCCACTCCATAGGCGGTGAGGACTGCGATGCCCGGCGCGTCAAATGTGCCAATGTAGCCCGGCGCGGATGGAATGGTGGTGGCGAGGTTGACAATGCCGTTCATCAACATCAACGCGAAGAAAGACACGTTGAAATTAAAAGCGTGCATCACGAACCAGTATTTGCCCGTCTCCAACAGCCATATGATGACCGAGGTGAGGAAGACCATCAACACATTAAAGGGGGAACGCAGCGCAGCGAGTCCGTCCAAGAACTTATTCATGATGCCAATAATTTTGTCATGCATTTTTTTGGGCGTGAGGCGCCCGATCATCCAATGGCCGATCTTTGCAGTGACCTGCGGAAACATGGCCGCCAGCAGAAAAAAGAATAGCGCGCCAAGAAAAATGCCTGTGCCAACAACCGCCACCTGTTGAATGTTCCCCACAAAGCCAGATGCGCTGGTTAGTTTCGCAAGCTCTGATAAATTAACAAAAATAAACGCCAGCATCACCACGCCGTCAAAAATACGCTCGACGATAATGGTGGCAAGCGATGCTGAGACGGGCACACCTTCTTTTCGTTTCAATATAACAGCGCGTAATACTTCACCTGCGCGCGCGGGATAAATATTATTGCCCATATAGCCGATCGTGGTAATGGGGAACATTGTTTTCGTGGGGATTTCCTTGATGGGCCTAAGCAAATAATGCCAGCGCCAGGCACGCACCCAAACACCGATGAAATACACACCGATCCCTGGGATCAACCAGAAATAATTTGCTTTTTGAACGGTGCCCCAAAATTCAGTAAGTTTTAATCCACGCAGGGAAAGCCAGATAAAGACGATGCTGATTAGCACCCCAAGCCAAAATTGCCATTTTTTCATAGGCGCTGATTGTACCAAAGGAAAGGATGAGTGATGAAATGAGTGCCGAAATCATTCGGATATAATGATTTGAGCGTTGAAAAAATAAAAAGGATTTTTTATGGAAAAATACTGGCCTTACCTCAAAGACTATCTTGTCATCGCATTCGCTTCGCTGATTCAGGCGGCCAGTTTGCGGATATTTTTTGTCCCTGCGAATCTGGCATCTGGCGGCGTGAGCGGTATCGCGCAGTTGATCAATCACTTTACAGGCTGGCCGATCGGCTTGATGGTGTTGATCGGGAATATTCCATTATTACTGCTTGGCTGGCGCTTTCTGGGCGGCCGCCGCTTTGCATTGCGAACCGCGGCGGCAATTGTCACTTATTCGCTGCTCACAGATCTGCTTTTGAAAATCCCGATCTTTACTTACTACACAAATATTTTGATCAATGACTTAAAAGGCGACATTTTTCTCAACTCTTTATATGGTGCGATCATCGGCGGTATCGGGTATGGACTGGTCTACCGCGCCCGCGGCACAAGCGGCGGCTCGGATATTCTGGCTCGTATCCTCAATAAATGGCGCGGAATTCCAATGACGCAAAGTTATTTGATGGTGGATACCGCAGTCATTTTAGCGGCGGGATTTGTGTTTGACTGGAAACATGCTTTATACGCGATGATCACGTTATACGTCAGCGGGCTGGTTTCAGAGACGGTACTCGAAGGCGGCGGAACTGTCCGCACGGCGATGATCGTCACGAACAATCCTAAAGAAGTTTCAGCAAGAGTGATCGAAGATCTTGAGCGCGGCGTAACCTATCTGGAAGGACGCGGCGCTTACACGGGCAATTCACGACCCGTTTTATATTGTGTGGTTTCACGCGCAGAAGTTGTAACGCTAAAAACGATCGTTAACGAAATCGACCCCGAAGCATTTATGGTGATCGGGGTCGCGCATGAAGCATTGGGAGAAGGCTTTAGGCCGTTGAAGGGACACTAACTCTCATCCCTTTGGCAGAGGTCCACAGGGCGAGGGCTTTCACTTTCTCTTGATATACCCAAACTGATTCAACATATTTTGATTGTCGCGCCAATCCTTTGAAACCTTCACGCGCACTTCGAGAAAAATTTTTCGCCCGCCCATTTCTTCGATCTCTTTACGTGCGGCACTTCCAATAGACTTCAACATCTTGCCGCCTTCGCCGATGACAATTCCCTTTTGTGATTCGCGTTCCACAAAAATCGTCGCGGCGATGTAGGCCATGCCATTCTCGCGCTCCTTGAATTCGTCAATACGAACGGCTAAGCTATGCGGCACTTCATCGCGCAATATTTTCAGGCAAGATTCGCGGATGAGGTCTGCGGCGATGTCGCGCTCATACGAGTCGGTCACTTGTTCTTCGGGATAATCGGGAGGCCGCTCTGGGAGCATGCTGATCAGTTTCTCGCGCAGTTCATCCAGCCCAATCTTTTTCGTAGCGGATACTTTCATCGCCTCGGCATGATTCAATAATTTGACATATTCCGCGCTGTTGGCAGATTCTTCGTCAGCGCTGGGAATGTCAATTTTGTTTAAGACCAGCAATCGTTGAGCACGAAGCGGAAGCTTGTTGAGCAGGTCAGCGATACGGATGTCATCTTCGGTGGGTTGATCAGAAGAATCCACCAGCCAGATAATTACATCCACGCCATCTGCGGCTTCTTCAGCTTCGTAGTTTAGAAATTCGCCCAGTTTATGGCGGGCTTGATGAATGCCAGGCGTATCCACAAAAACGAGTTGGGCGTTTTCGAGGCTGAGGATACCAAGCTGACGGCGGCGCGTGGTCTGTGGACGCGGCGATACAGCGGCGACCTTTTGCCCAAGCAGTGCGTTGAGCAAAGTGGACTTGCCCACGTTGGGGCGTCCGAGAATGGCGATAAAACCTGAATGATGTTCTGCGCTGGTCATATTTCCCTTTGTTTCCAATTTGTGACAGCCAAGCTGGCGATAATGAGAATAGCTCCTGCAAGAATCTGCCAGGTCAGTTCTTCGTGGAGGAAGAACACTCCGAGGGTAACACCGCCCAATGGAAAGAGGTAGGTCACCATGGTTGCGCGTGTCGGCCCGATTTCATGGATCAGGTAATAAGCCAGAATAAATGCAACGCCCGATCCGAATATGCCCAGCCATAAAAGGGCAATCCATACAATTGAAGTGTGAGGAACTTTAACAGGCGCTTCAAGAAAAAATGTTCCAAGCCACATGATCGCGGTTGCTGAAACTAAAGGCCCCGCGCTGCGGAAAATGCCAGGTGTATTCTCTGTAAACTTACGCGCGTAAATCGAACTGCCTGCATAAAATACGCAAGCCAAAATGACAGCGGCTTGCCCAGGTAGGGAGCTGGACGAAGCCCCGATATCCCTGCTCATTAGTACAACTACACCTGCAAAGCCGACCAGCAGACCAACTACTTTTGGAACGGTCATTTTGTCGTCATGCAGAAGGAAGTGGGCAACCACGATGGTGAAGAGTGGAACGGTTGCATCGAGGATGGAAGCAACACCCGAGTCGATGGATAATTCTCCCCACGAGATAAGGAAAAAGGGAATGGCTATATTTGTCACTCCCAACACAAGCAGGGGCAACCATTCCTTGAAACTCGATGGCCAGGATGTGCGTTGAATGAGGATCACAACAACTCCAAATAAGAGCCCGAATAGAACCCGATAAGCGACCAAAGTGATGGGTCCCATTTCCTGTACGGCGATCTTGATCCACAGGAAGGAAGAGCTCCAAATAGCCCCGAGCGAAAGAAAAGCGACCCAATGTTTTGTTTTCAATTTACTCCTAAAAAATTAATAACCACGAAAGGCACAAAAATGGGAATAGGCTTTTCGTGCTCTTCGCATCTTTCGTGGTTAGCTTATCTTCTTCACCAAATAATACTCGCCGCGTTCAAAGCCGCGATCTAAATAGTAGTGACGTGTTCCAATGGCGGAAATAACAGCGAGTTTCTCAAAACCGTTTTTGCGCACTACGTTTTCCGCTTCTTCGAGCAGACGTGTTCCAAGCCCCAGATGTTGAGCTGCGCCAGATTGTTCCGTGCCTACTGCGAGCGATTGTCCATAGACATGCACTTCGCGAATGAGCGCCGCGTTATCAAGATCAGACATGCCTGTCAGGGTCGTATTTTTTACGGGCAATGACAAACGGATAAAACCCGCAAGCCCATCATCAAGAGTGACGAATGAAATAAAATGTTCCTCGGCTGTGCCGGCCTGATAAGTGAGATCGTCAAGGCGCAGGGTTTTTGAGTCGACAGTTTTGCCGCGCACTTCACGACAGCGCACACATTCACAGATCGTGCCGCGCTTTTTCATGATCGCCTGAATATCCTGTCGCAGACTGGTGCGCGAATTTCCTTCCACAACATTATTGCCCGGAATATCACGGATCACGCGGTTGACTCGGCAATAACGCGGAATAGTTGGTTTGATATCCGCGATCAGGTCAACCAATTCTTCAGTGGTGTACGGATGGAATTCTCCGCGCCGCCAGTATTCATATAACTCAGCATTCGCGAGCAATTGATTCGGGTAAATTTTTATTTCATCGGGACAGAAATCCTGCCAGAATTCCGCGAAATCTTCGCGGTCTGATTCGGGAGTCGCACCTAAAAGATTCGGCATCCAATGTAGAACGATCTTGAAACCAAAGGCGCGAAGCATGGCAGTGGCTTTACGTGTACATTCCACATCATGTCCGCGCTTGTTAATCTGTAAAATATGATCGTCAAAACTTTGCGCGCCCATTTGTACTTTGGTCACGCCAAGGTGACGCAGCCAGCGTAATTCATCTGGATTAATTTCGTCGGGACGAGTCTCGATCACGAGTCCCACATTACGGTGGATCGCAGTTTCATTGACAGCTTGCGCCAAAGAAATATTTACTCCAACAGTTTCCAGTTTATCGCTGTGATCTCGAAGTGCGCCTCTTTCGATTTCGTTCATCGCATCGAAACAACGTTTAATAAACCACTCTTGATAATCACGCCGATAAGACGACCACGTCCCGCCGAGGATCAGCAACTCGATCTTTTCTGTAGGATGTCCCAGATTCTCAAGCGCGCGGATCCGCGCGTGCACTTGCTCATACGGATCGAATTGATGCTCGAGCGCGCGCATCGCGCCAGGTTCATCAGGCAGATAACTCTTCGGCATCCGCACATCTGTGGGGCAGAAGATACACTTGCCGGGGCAGGGATACGGCTTCGTTAAAACGGTAACAGTGGTCACGCCCGAAAGAGTTCGCATGGGTTTCATGCGTATCTTTTCCAGCAAGGCTCGATCCGCCTCAACATCGCCCGACGCCAGCATTTGGTTATATGCGGCCACCAGCGCGGCCTTTGTCAGGTAGCCTCCGCCATGCTGCGCATCCAGCGGATGAGAGCGCAGAGCACGCATCACATCCATCCCTTCGCGGATCTCATCCAACACATGCTGAGCCAGCGCAAGTTTCTCTGACGTAAGGTTGTTAAATTTTTTCCAGCGTTGTCTTCGTTCGGAAATTTCCATGATTATTTTTACCCTATACCAATAACGTGCGTGGATTATACCGTTATAATGCCGCTATGAATTCCAGCACCGCACAGCAGCTCCTTAAGATCAACCGCGAATTTTACGATCGTTTTCGAGAGTCTTTTTCCGCCACGCGTCAGCGCCTGCAACCGGGCGTAAAAAAAATTCTTGGGACAATTCAAGCGGATGTCTCCGTTTTGGATCTGGGATGCGGCAACGGGAATTTCCTGCGCGAGCTCAGCAGACGTGGCCACAAAGCAGATCTTCTCGGCGTAGACTTTAGCCTGCCTCTGCTTCGAGATGCAGAATCCCAACCCGAGGAATTTTCTGCCAGATTCTTGGAAATTGATATTACTAAGTTATCAGTTATCAGCAATCAGTCTCTGATACCTGATAACTGGTCACTGATCACTGCTTTCGCCATGTTACATCATATCCCATCAACTGAAATGCGTTTGGATATTTTGCGGACGGTTCGTAAATTATTGAAAACGGATGGGCGATTAATTTTATCCAACTGGCAGTTCTTGAACAGCGAAAAACTCAAGTCACGTATTCAAGCCTGGGACAAAGTTGGAATTGCTGATAGTGATTTAGATGCGGGAGATTATTTACTGGATTGGCGAAGCGGGGGCGAGGGCTTGCGATACGCGCATCATTTCACAACGCAGGAACTGCTTGCGCTGGCAGAACAGGCCAAAATGCGCGTGATCGATTCTTTTTCATCGGATGGCGATGGAGGCAATCTGGGATTGTATCAAGTGTGGTCGCCGACCACCTGAGTTATGGAATTACGTTATGCGGCGCGGCCACGTACTGCCACCAATTGTTATGGATCCCATTCTTACGGCCCGCCACGCGCGGAAAATGATTGAGCCACCATTTGTGGTGTTCGCGAATCTCGCCGCCCCATTCTGATGGACCAACCACACGCACATCACCTTTGAAATTCGGGAAGTTCAATTGCCAGTCATAGCATTCGCTTCTGACCATGCCCGGGTTATTCCAGTCATAATCCTGCTGACTATTGGGCGCAAAATGAATATTTCCACAGGAGGCCTTGCCCGGCGCGATCTTTTCATATTGCGTGAAGCGCCTCCACAAATTGGCAGGGCCTGTCAATTTGCTAAAAGTTTTCTCCATGATCGATTCGGCGCGGTGACCGTACGCCTCCAGCATTTCGCCGACAAATCTTTCAAAGGAAAATCCCATGATGACAAAACGGCGTTTGCTGGCGTCTGTGTTTTTTAAAGGAGGCGCGTTACACCAGAATGCGCCCGGCCCGCCCATGATCGATTCGTAAAACCCCGCGTGTGGAAAACCAAATAACCAGACTTCATCAATTTCATTTCTTGCCACGCGCTGTAAAATATTAAATTGACTGATGATGGCATGGTAGTTAACTTCCTGCGGCATGTGCAGCGGAACTGTACCGCGAAGAACATTCATATACGTTTGGGGAGTGTAGCGAAAGCCGTCCGTCTTGGCAGGGAATTCATCCAGATCCACGCGTTGAACGATTTCATAGCGAACCATGCCCGCGCTGATCTGCATCAGATCCAGCATGAAGCTGGTGATCAAGTCTGCGGTGCGGTACCATGTTTGCTGCTGAGAGAGCGTGACGCCCGAAGCCATGACAGGGTCATACACGATCAGCAATACTTTGCTTTTTGTGATCTGCGCCGGTTCGGTGATGCTATCGGTTGGGGGTTTGGGTTGAGCAGGTTTGAAAAAACTGGAAAACGCGCCGAAAAAATTTTGCATAAATATTCCTTGTATCTCATCAACACGAGTGCGTTGGGCGGGCTACGGCATATCTGTTGCGAAATAGATCTGTCCTTTTACCGCAAGGTACAACACATGATTGGAGCCAACTGCAATTGCGCCAATGGGGCCTGGTGGTATGGAATTTGACGTTCCAATTTTGGGGCGGAATTGATTTTGCAAGTCAAGCGTACGCGGCGTAAAACGGAAAACGCCCTGAGACAGCGAGTCAGCATCAAGCAGCAGAATGGATTGATCCGGCAAAGCAGTGAACAGCAATTGTGTAAAATGAACGCTGGCAAACAGATCTGTGTCGCGGTATGCCTGAAAAGGATTGTTATAAGGTGATGGATCCTGACATCGCGTGGAGGCAGAGTTGAGGCGGCTAAAGGAACAGGTGGAAAGATGCCCGTCTGCGTGGAGCATATATAGATCGTCACCGGAAACAACCAGATCAATTACATCCTGCTTTTCAGGGGTTTGCCCGCCAAAGAAAAAATTTGGAAGATCTATAAAAGCTCCATCTATACCGGTATATACCCACACTGCGCGCGCAGACGAATCCAAGACATACAAATTACCGCCATCTAACACAAAGGCTGTTACACGTTCCCAACTGGTGGCAGGCGGCGGCAAGGGAATGGGCAGTGCCGCTTGTCCAGGAGCACAATATAGCAGGTTGCCGGCCGCATCAATACCTAGCAACGAGGCACCTTTTATATTCACCAACGGTAATGTGAGAATATCGACTAGCGGACCGACTGTGTAATCACCATAAACGCCCGGCTTGCATTCAAAAGTAGCATCCAATTCAAAACCGTGTCCACTCTTACCCGGGCTGGCTCTGAGCACTTCTCCATTAGCCGCGTTAAGCATGTATAGATCAGATTCGTTGGCCGCCATGCGGCTGATATCGATCCCAAGATTACTGCTGAAGGCCGGGTTGAACTTTAAACGCGCGATCCCCAGCAACGTATCGAGATTGGATTCAGCTTCCTGACGGAGCGTGATCGTATCAGAAGTTTCGCGATGTGATTCAGCGATAGCCACATTGCTGATGACATTTTCCCAGGCTTTACGTTGCTCCACAGGGTCGGTCAATGCAAGCGCTTGCACCTTCATTTCATTTGCATGAAACAAATAGGTATCATATTGCTGACTGCGCCCATATCGCAGATAAACAACACTGGCAATGGTAACGACCGCCAGTGGGATCAGCACAGCCATGAACATCATGGTTGCAGTGGATGGCGAGTTAAGGGATTCAGTGGAATCAGTATTGGGCAGTAAGCGTGGTATAAAATTTCTAAATTTGTCGCTGATGGTTTTGATACTGCCACGCATAAATTGGATCGAACCTGCCAGCGCCTTCGCGGTTTGACGAGTCAGAACGGAGGTTTCAATCTGAACTAAAGGCCTCCTCACTCTTACAGGCACTGGCTCAAGGATCTTTTCAACGACGGGCAATTCCTCTGATTCAACCACAACCGAATCTTCCTTGTCACCGACAGGTTCACTTTCGACGGGTTGTAGTTGGGCTTGTATTTGTGCCCGCGGAATGGAAGCGGGAAAATCGTGCGGCGGATTATTTTGTGTGCGCGACAGACTGGCCGCAGGTTTTTTTTCCGGTGGAAACGATTCTTCGTGCTGGAGTGGAATCGCATACGCTGAGGCTTGAATCACATGCGATAGCAGCGCGTCAGCGGAGTCAGCTTTGGAGGTGGAAAAAAATTCCTCGTGCTGAGGCAGGCTCGGGGTTATGCCCAGAGGCGCTTCCATTCTCTTTTCCTCTTTTGCTTCAATGGTCGCTTTTATTAGATTCACAGCACCCAGACCATCTGTCGCTTGTATCAGCACAGCATTTAGATCTGCACTGGTCAGCGTCATCAGGCGGCGGCGCATTGCATCCATCAAAGATGGAGCCGCATCATTCAGCGTGCTATTCCAGGCGCTCGGCGCTCTCCCAAAAAAGAGCAAACGATCCCCCGCATTCAATGTCGTCTGGGCATAATGGATATTCATAATTTGGTTGGCGCCCAGCCCCTTACCCGCAGCAAGCGGCTCATGAATATGACGTGATTCTTTTTGGCCGAACCAGTATGCATGCATGGGGCCACACATTGAAAGTGTGCATTGTTCATCACGCAATACGGCAAGGGTCAGCCACCCGACCGCATATTGACCCTGTATATTGGTGGTCATATTGCGGTCGAACAATGTTTTATTTACATGATCAGAGGCAGTGCGCAAGGCGCTGGTAAGCGAACCGGTGGTTTTATAAAAAAGATTCGCCGCATCCTGCGCCAATTTTAAATATTCAGTTGTTGAAAATGTGGAAGTGCCGGTCAGCAATAAATAAACAATCAGTCGGTCTTTTTCGCGGCCGCGCACCGCGTTCTGCGTAGGCATAAGCGCAACCAGGCCAGGCAGGCTGGCGATTTCCTGTCCGTTGATGCGATAGATGGGTGTAAGAGTGAGGTCAAGTGCCATGTAAGAATAATCCCTGAGCGCCTATCCTAAGAGGTGCGTTTCGATAACATTATAACTGGTAAAATTTGGCGGCCATGAAATATACAATTCACAATGATTTTTCTGATGTTGATCCACATGAATGGAACAACCTGTTAACAAGCTCTGTTAGTGACAATCCTTTTTTGCGCTATGAGTATCAACGCACATGGTGGGAGCATCGCGGCGGCGGCGAATGGAAGGATGCACAGTTAATTTTAATTTCTGCCCGCGAAGAAGAACAGCTGATCGGCATTGCGCCGCTATTCCTATCAATGTATGACGGCCAGCCTACGCTTCTATTGAATGGCAGCATCGAAATATCCGATTATCTGGATCTGATCGTGCGGATGGATGACCACGCCCGCTTCCTCTCCGGGTTATTTGATTTTCTCGCTTCAACCTTAACCGATAAATGGCTCACTGTCGATTGGTATAACATACCCAATTCATCCACCACATTAACCGCCCTAAAAGAGGAAGCTACCAAACGCGGTTGGACTCATCTTGAAGAAATGTACCGACCAACTCCGCGCATCTCCTTGAACGGTGATTTTGAAGAATATCTTGGGCGTGTAGAAAAAAAACAACGTCATGAGATCCGCCGTAAAATGCGCCGTGCAGAAGAAAGCGGACGCGGCGTCCGCTGGTTCATCTCAAATATGGCAGATGTGGAATCAGAAATAGATTCCTTCCTCGGTTTGATGGAGCAGGATCAAGGCAAAGCGGGCTTTCTGCATAAACCCATGCGCGCTCAAATGCGCGCAGTCATCCGCACCGCGCAGGAAAACGGCTGGCTGTGGCTGGCCTTCCTCGAGGCAGATGGGCAGCGCATAGCGGCTTATCTTAATTTTGATTACAACAATAAATTATGGGGCTACAACGCCGGGGTCAACCGCGAATTCATGGAGCTTTCGCCCGGCTGGGTTTTGCTCGGTCACGTTTTACAATGGGCTTGTGAAAATAAACGGACTGAGTTTGACTTCATGCGCGGCGACGAAGAATACAAATACCGCTTTGGCGCAATCAATCAATATGTGATGCGAGTTAGGTTGACGCGTAATTAAAAGTAAGCAAGTTGCAATACAGCCTGCTTTTTTTCATCCTTCGGGATTATGATTCACAAAAATATTGGAGGCTCTCATGCGAGATTTAACAAATGAAATCCTTGAATTGATCCGCCGCACATCATCCAGTTTGCCGCCGGATGTGGAAAAGCGCCTGCGCGAATCCTTTGAAAAGGAACAACCCGGTTCATCGGCGCGCGGGGCTTTTGAAACCATTCTCAAGAATATAGAAATTTCCCGCGCCAATTCCACACCGATCTGTCAGGATACCGGCACGCCAATTTTTTACGTGCATTATCCTGTCGGGTTATCCACGATCAAACTCAAAGGGCAGATCCGCTCTGCGCTGGCGGAAGCCACCAAACGGTCGTATATGCGTCCGAACGCTGTGGATGCGATCTATGACAAAAACACTGGCAACAATCTCGGCGGCGACGATTTCCCGTATGTCCATTTTGAAGAAGTGGAAGGCGATGATCTCACCATCGAGTTGATGCTCAAGGGCGGCGGCTGTGAGAATGTTGGGCGTCAATATTCCCTGCCGGATAATTCAATCGGCGCGGGGCGTGATCTGGCCGGTGTGCGCAAAGTGGTTTTGGATGCAGTTCATAAGGCGCAGGGTCAGGGGTGCGCGCCCGGTATTCTGGGCGTTTCCATCGGCGGTGACCGAGGCTCTTCCTATATCAAATCAAAAGAAGTGTTGTTCAGTGAAATGGGCACACGCAATGCCGACCCGAAGATCGCCGAACTCGAAGAACGCCTGACTAGTGAAGCCAATGAAATGGGGATTGGCCCGATGGGTTTCGGCGGAGCGACAACCATATTAGACACCAAGATCGTTGGCTTGAGTCGTTTGCCCGCTTCGTATTTTGTCTCTGTTTCATATATGTGCTGGGCGTATCGCCGCCGCAAGATGACGGTGAAGGGTGAGGAAGTAATTTACGATTAAGGAGAATATGATGAAACAGATAACTACTCCAATAACCGATGATGTGATCCGCGACTTAAAAGTCGGCGATGCGGTTGCGCTTTCCGGTATGCTGGTGACCGGGCGCGACGCCGTCCACAAATGGATGATCGAAACTTTTATCAAAAAGACTCGAGAACCTCAGGGCGATGATCTGCAAGTCTATGAAGAATTGAAAAAACTATTGAACGGTTCGGTCATCTATCACTGCGGACCGGTCGTCTCGGGACTTGATACAAAAGAATATAAATTTGTGGCGGCTGGCCCGACCACATCCATCCGCGAGGAACCGTATCAAGCCGATGTGATGAAGCACTTCAATCTCAAAGGTGTGATCGGCAAAGGCGGCATGGGCGCAAAGACCCTCAAAGGCTGTGAAGAAACTCCCGCAGTATATTTCCACGCCATTGGCGGAGCGGCTTCCTATATCGCGCAGACAGTCACCAAAGTGCATGGTGTGTTCAAGCTGGACTTTGGCGTGCCCGAGGCGATCTGGGTGATCGAAGTCAAGGAATTCCCGGTTGTCGTCACCATGGATTCGCATGGCGGCAGTCAGCACGCGGTGATCGAAGCATCTTCGAAGAAAATCTTGGAAGACCTGCTGGCACGATAATAATGAAGGAATTCAAAATGATCGTTATAAAAAACTTCCGAGGTGTTGGCTTCGGAAGTTTTTTTGATTCTCAAGGCGATGGTCAGGAAACCAGCGGTATTTTTTATTTCCAGTCTTTGCGCGGAGTCCAATGGCGGTTTGATTTTATTTTGTTGATGGATGCCAGTAATGGGTGTTGAAGAAAAATCCAAATCTTTTGGATGATGGTTACGAAGTCATTGCTTTCGTTGGTTTCAAGGTTCATCTTTTTCAGAAAATTACTCCAGCGAACCTGGTTAGCGGATGCGTATTCAACTGTCAGAGCAATAGGCCTTTCGATCGGAAGTTCAGTATCGCGTTTCCTAAAAGTAGTTTCAATTGCCTTTTGCAGGGGCTGGCTATCAAAATCAAATGTCTCCGAGATCAACCACAGATCGTAGTAATCCTTCATGCGGCTGTTCAATTCTGCGTGGCGTATCATGGCATGGAATTTCTCCGCGACCACAGACTCCTTTGGATATCCTTTCATGCGGACCTGTTTGAGGCCAGGCAGGATATTTGGGTAATCTACAGTTTCGGCTTTTGACGCAACCTCATCGGAAAATCCGATATCGATCTGAACTGGGATTTTTGAACGCCCTAAATGAGCAGTCAATTTTGCGCGAATGCCTTGCTATACTGAAAGCGGGTACAAATTGAGGTTTTAAGAAATCGTAAAAAAAGATTTGGTAAGATAGTGCAATGACCATTCAGATTGAATTCACGCCAGAACAAATTTCAGAACTGCGCTATCAACACTACAACCATCTTGTGCCATTAGTGCAACGTCGCATGGAGGCTCTCCTGCTAAAGGCGCATAAATTACCGCATGGACAAATCGAAGAAATCATAGGCGTGACTGGGAATACCATCCGAGAATATTTTGATCTTTATCAAGAAGGTGGTATAGAGAAGTTGAAGGAAATCAACTACTACAAACCTGAGGGTGAATTGGTCAAACACATTGTGTCCTTGGAAGCGTATTTTCGAGAAAATCCGCCAGCCAGTATCAAGGAAGCCCAAAAAGAGATCGAGGAGATCACAGGCATAAAGCGCAGTGAAACGCAAGTGCGCGAGTTTTTTAAAAAAAACTCAATCTTCGTTACCGGAAAGTAGGGATGATCCCGGCCAAAGCCGATCCAGAAAAACAGAAAGAATTTCTAGAAAAAGACCTGCAACCTCGATTAGATGAAGCGCAGGCAGGGAAAAGGGTGGTTCTATTCGTGGATGCGGCTCATTTTGTGTTATCTGCCTTCCTCGGCTTTCTGTGGTCAGTAGCACGTATTTTTATTCCAGCGCCATCTGGGCGTCAACGGTTCAATGTCCTGGGTGCACTCAATGCGATTACGCACGAAATGATCACGGTCACCATTGATGCGTACATTACCGCTCAAAGCGTGTGCGAGCTGTTAGAAAAAATCGCGGTGCGTTATGTAGGCATACCGATTACCATTATTTTGGACAATGCTCGCTACCAGAAATGAGCCTTGGTCATGGAAAAAGCCAAGAGTTTGAACATTGAATTGTGCTTCCTGCCATCCTATTCGCCCAATCTTAACTTGATCGAAAGAGTTTGGAAATTCGTGAAAAAGAAATGTCTGTATTCACAGTACTATGAAAAATTTCCTGCTTTCAAAGATGCTATTTCAAAGTGTCTGCAAGAAACATCGACAACTAGAAAGCCGATCTCGGTTCTTTACTCAACTTACGTTTTCAGACCTTTGAAAAAACGTAATTCCTGACCGTGTGAGGTATAGTCCGCGTCTATTTGTGTTTTTTCAACTGAAATTGATTTTGGGTCAAAAACAATTCCATCCTCAGGCGAGGACTCGGCAATGACCTCCCTGAGAATTTGAAACAGGCTTTCACGGCTGTTGATCACGTAGCCGCGAAAATCAATATCCTTTGTAGACCTGCGAAGTGGAATGTTCCAAACGTAAAACAGCAAGCCTCCTTTGAGGATGAATTTTGCCGCATACTTTGTCTTTGAAAGCCGAAACAGAAATCTTTCCATTGTATAGTATTGAAGAATTTCAGCAAAAGGTCTTCCCTGTTTCCCGGCTTCATTCTTCAATCGCGCCTGTATGGAGGCAGGAGTATTTTTTACAAGTTCTGTCATAGCAGCGCCTCCAGATATGGACGCATTATCTTTTCCACCCGATTGACTTTTGCATATTCCATCAGCAGAGACACCTTCGGGCGCGGCTGTCTGAGATAGTCCTTCAAGGCTTCGAGCGCAATATCCATGCCGATCTTTTCGCGGAATTTGAAACAATCAGCAACGGTTTTCTCGCGGTTATAGATTTTCACCTTCACGCCGTCCACAACTTCCTCCACGATCCCTGCTTGATAAGCTTCCTGCGAAAGATGGAAAACGCGGATGGGCGGATATTCGATCTTCGGTGTTTTGACATCGCGCGGCAGGGCAAAATATACCTGGTGCGGAATTTGCGTGGTCAGATCGTGGAAATACAGTGCAGAGATAAGACAGATCACCGCTCGTGGTACGCGCAGGCTGATCTGCACCAGATCGGGGCTGCCCAGCGGATCGGATTCACTCAGACGGTAAATCCCCTGTGCCTCGCGGACAAGTTGACCTGCTTTCACCATTTCGTAGAGGATATGCTTTGGCACACCCTGCTCAATGGCAGTGGATGCGCGCAGGATACCGCTTTTCTTAGCGAAAATCTTTTTATATTTTGCGTAGATTTCTGTTGCCATGCAGAGATTATACAACAAAAATACCACACTTATACAAAAACATGGCGTTTTAGGATGTTACTAAAAATTAAAGGAACTCAACGTGACCATCGAAGATAGCAAAGATGGGACAACGTGGAGACATTCGTAATTTTGGAGATAGGTAATAAGGAATAAGTATAAAAAACTTCCGAGGCGTTGGCTTCGGAAGTTTTTGTTATTCATAAGTAAAGTGACAGTCACCTTAAAGGGAACTGTCACTTATAATCAGCTATATGAAAGAACTCATCTATTCACGCAACGCAGTCTATGAAACCCTGTGCGCAAAGCGCAGACAGATATTTTCGATCGAGATCGCCGAAGGGGTACAGGAGAAGGGCAAAATCGAACAAATTCTCCGACTGGCGAAAGAGCAAAAGATCAAAGTCAATCGCGTGGGGCGTCCCAAACTGGACAAGGTACACCAAAATAATCAGGGCATCGTGGCCGAAGTCAGCGGCTACCCGTATTCGGATGTGGTTGATATTCTTGACAAGGCCAAAGGCGAACTCCCATTTATCCTCATGCTTGATTCCCTGCAAGACCCGCAGAACTTCGGCACGCTCATCCGCACGGCGGAGGCGCTCGGCGTGCATGGCGTGGTCATCCCATCTGCGCGCACGGTGGACGTGACGCCCGCCGTGGTCAACGCGTCCTCGGGCGCCAGCGAACACATGCTCATCGCGCAGGCAAATCTGTCGCAGACGATAGACGCGCTCAAAGACAACGACATCTGGATCGTCGGACTGGATCAAGCTGGAGCGGAGATCGACTCGGGATCGCGTCATCTCAAAGGCGCATTGGGATTAGTCGTCGGCTCGGAAGGCGAAGGACTGCATGATCTCGTCCGAAAGAAATGTGACTTCGTTTTGAAGCTGCCTATGAAAGGCAGGATCGAATCCCTCAACGCCGCCGTCGCGGGGTCGGTGGCTTTGTATCTTGCATATCTATCAAGAAAATCCTAAAGGTCTTTAAGACCTTTAGGATTTGTATCAGGAGAACACATGCCTCAAGCAACCTATCATTTTCCAAAAGGATTTTTGTGGGGAACGGCGACCTCCTCGCATCAAGTGGAAGGCGGCAACACCAATAACGATTGGTCGAAGTGGGAAGCGGACGGTCATACCGACGGGACATCTGGTCTGGCCGCCGACTGGTGGGGCGGCCGCTGGCGCGAAGACTTCGACCGCGCCGCAGAAACTGGTCAGAACGCGCACCGTTTTTCGGTGGAGTGGAGCCGCATCCAACCAACACCCGATTCGTGGGACGAGGAAGCCATCGAAAAATATCGCGCCATGCTGCGCGGACTCAAAGAACGCAACATGACCGCGCTGGTGACTCTACATCACTACACCGATCCGCTATGGGTGACAGAACGCGGCGGCTGGGAGAATGATGAGATCGTGACTTTGTTTGAAAAATTCACGCGCAAAGTTGTAGATGCGTTGAAGGAATATGTGACGCTCTGGTGCACGATCAACGAACCGAACGTGTACGCATTAAGCGGCTATGCAGTCGGCGTGTTCCCACCTGGAAAAAAGGATTTGAAATTATCCATGCGCGTACTAGGCAACATGATCCGCGCGCACGCCGCCGCCTATCGCACCATCCATGAAGTACAGCCCGAAGCGCGCGTAGGGTACGCCCTGCATTTCCGCCCGATGGTTCCGAGGCTGAGTTGGTCACCACTCGATAGACTCATGCGCAATATCCGCTACGGTGGGATCAACATGGGATTTCCAACCGCCATCTCAACGGGCGTGATGAAATCACCCATTGGCAACCAGAGCATTCCCGAAGCCAAAGGCACGCAGGATTATCTCGGATTGAATTATTATTCCGTGGATACCGTTTGGTTTGACATTACCAGACCCCATGAATTATTCTCGAACAGCGGCTTCCCCAAAGATGCTGACATGAGCGACACGAACTTCCTCGCCAATATCCCCGAAGGACTTTATAACTCCATCAAATGGATTGATCATACCTATCCCCACCTGCCTATCATCATCACCGAGAACGGCGTGGAAGATTCCGATGATCACATGCGCCCGCGTTACATCGCCCAGCACCTTCATCAAGTCTGGCGCGCGGTCAACTTCAACTGGCCTGTGAAGGGATACTTCCACTGGTCACTAGTCGACAACTTCGAATGGGAGCGCGGTTGGACTCAGCGCTTCGGTCTGTGGGGGCTGGACATCGACACTCAAAAACGGATCCGCCGCCCAAGCGTGGACCTGTACGCTGAGATCTGCAAAGAGAACGGCATCTCTTCCGAGATGGTGAAGCAATATTGTCCCGAAGTATTTGATAAGATTTTTCCGAGTTAGACGAAAGACTGTTGACGGTGGACGGTAGAACAAAATGAAATTACGAGTGACCTTATTATCGCTGGTTGTCATCCTGCTCGCAGCTCATTTCCTGGGGACCTTTACGATCATCCCCATGTTGATCTGTCTCGCTGCTCCATTTCTTTTGCTCATCAAAAAACGCTGGAATTTGTCGGTCCTTCAAATGCTGACTGTTCCTGCGGCTCTTTGCTAAATGACATCATCCAGCAAAGAATTCAAGAAGGCCGCTCCTGGACAGCATCTGCAATTATTTTGGGCGTGATTACAGGCTACACACTGATGACTGGCTGGCTGCTGGAAAGTCCGCTCGTAAAAGAAAAATATCCGTAAGAACAAAGGATGAAAGCGCGCAGAAAAATGTGCGTTTTTTCAACTTGCAACTTTCACCTTTCACCCTTCATCCTTCCTCATTCATCCTTTCCTGATAAAATCCACACATGACTCACAAGATAGCAAAGTAGCGGGAGGAAGTTTTTTATGCCATACGCTTTTTCTGTTTTGTTTTTTGTTCTCGGCTTAATAACGGGCATTCCCGCAATTCCCCAGTTTTTGCGGATGCGAAAGATCAAGCCAAACAGTTCAACCACAACTGGAGCTGTATACCTGGACGTCCGCCCGGAATTAAACGATAGTACGGAAGCTGGGCTAATGTCCTCGATTATGGGCAAAATCAGCTATCCTAAAATTTCCTATAAAACTTCGGACGAAAAAGAAAGAACCATTGAAGTAATACAAAGCAGCAGTTTTCAAAATCACCGCTACAAGTCCGGCGATGCAGTTGTAGTTGTCTACGATAAAAACGCCCCCTGGCTGGCCTACCTCCAGAAGGAATGGGATTATGTTGTGCGTGATCTATGGATGACCGGCGCGGAATTATTGCTTGCGGTTGTGCTTTGGAGTATTGGGCTTGCCCTAAAAATTCCGATCTGATCCTTTGTTAGAACTCAGGCAAAACTAAAAGGTATCAGATAAATTTAGATCTTCGGTTCGTGACTATCAATATTGGATTTTAAACGTTCAAAGAAATTCCCCCATGATAGAATCCTCCCCTATGACTCACGCAGAACAGATAGCATCCCAACTTAATGTCAAGCCGTCACAAGTGACGGCAGTCATCAACCTTTTGGACGAAGGCAACACCGTCCCGTTCATTGCGCGGTATCGCAAGGAAATGACAGGATCGCTTGACGATGAACAGATCCGAATCATCGCCGATGAAATCATTCGTTTACGCGGACTCGATGAGCGCCGCGTCTCCATCCTTGCATCCATCGAAGAGCAGGGCAAACTCACCGATGAATTACGTGACAGTATCAACGCCGCAGTCACCATGACCGCGCTCGAAGACCTGTACGCGCCGTATAAAAAGAAGCGACGCACCCGCGCCATGCTCGCCCGCGAAAAGGGACTGGAAGCACTGGCTGAATTAATTTTGAAACAAGACTCTGGCTCGCCTGAAGAACTTGCAAAGCAATTCATCAACGAGCAAGTTCCCAGCATTGAAGAAGCGCTGCAAGGCGCGCGCGACATCGTGGCAGAAACGATCAGTGACAATGCCAACGTCCGTGCTGTGACCCGCGAGAAGGCACTCAAGGATTCCACTGTCCGCGCCGAAAAGATCGAAAAAGCTGTAGACGAAAAGAACGTGTATGAAAGTTATTATAATTTCTCGATCCGCGTAGACAGAATCCAGCCGCACCAGATTCTCGCCATCACGCGCGGCGAAAAAGAGGGCGTGCTGCGTGTGCATGTAGACGTCCCCGAGCG
Organism: uncultured Chloroflexota bacterium; assembly: GCA_903914955.1. Lineage (GTDB taxonomy): Bacteria > Chloroflexota > Anaerolineae > Anaerolineales > Villigracilaceae > Villigracilis. Next base: position 30,655 of record CAIWRB010000374.1, read on the forward strand.
CGACTGGCTCAAAGCCATTCAAGCCGAATTCGAAGAAGATATCATTAGTCCCTTCGCGAAACAACTCGAACTCGCGATTCAAGATTCCGCTGAAAGACTTTTGCTGCCCGCCATTGAACGCGATGTGCGTCGTGAAAAAAGCGAAGCCGCAGATAATCACGCCATTCAAGTTTTCGCCACCAATTTGCGCGCTTTGCTAGGCCAGGCTCCGCTTGCGAATCAAATCGTACTCGGACTCGACCCCGGCTTCCGCACAGGCTGCAAAGTTGCAGTCGTGGATGTCACTGGAAAATTACTCGATACTGGTACGATCTATCCGCACGAACCGAGGAAAGATTGGGCTGGCTCGATCAACACTTTGCAAGATATGATCAACCGCCACCATGTCACACTCATTACCATTGGCAACGGAACTGCCTCGCGAGAAACTGAAAAACTGGCCGCTGAACTCATCCGCGACATTCGACCTTCAAACCATAAACCTGCAACAAAATATCTCATCGTCAACGAAGCGGGCGCATCGGTCTATTCCGCATCCGCACTCGCGCGCGCCGAATTCCCCGATCTGGATGTCACCATCCGCGGCGCAGTTTCCATCGCGCGCCGCGCACAAGACCCGCTCGCAGAGTTGGTCAAGATCGATCCCAAATCAATCGGCGTCGGCATGTATCAGCACGATGTCGATCAAACCGCCCTCACTCACGCACTCGACGGTGTGGTCGAAAGCGTAGTCAACAGCGTCGGCGTGGATCTCAATACCGCCAGCTCCGCACTGCTGACGCACGTCGCGGGCATCGGCCCAAAACTTGCAAATAATATTGTCACGCACCGTGACACCAACGGTCCCTTCAAATCACGCGCCGCGCTTCGAAAAGTGGCTGGGCTTGGACCCAAGGCATACGAACAAGCCGCAGGCTTCATGCGGATTCGAAATGGAGCGAATCCGCTGGATGGATCAGCGATCCATCCAGAATCCTACACGATCGCAGAATCCATTCTCGCCCGCGCCTCTCTGACAGCTACTTCGCCATTAAGTGACAGAGTGCCCGCCTTGGAATCTCTCGCCTCAAAAACCTCCCTCGACATTTTAGCCAAAGAATTAAACTGCGGCGTACCCACACTCAAAGATATTCTCGAACAACTCGTCCGCCCGGGCCGTGACCCGCGCGCCGACACCCCCGCACCCATCCTGCGCTCAGATGTACTCAAAGCCGAAGACCTGCTGACAGGCATGCAGCTCAAAGGCACCGTCCGCAACGTGGTCGATTTCGGCGCATTCGTAGATATCGGCGTCAAAGGTGATGGACTCCTGCACAAGAGTCAGATCCCACACGGCACGATCCTCAAGGTCGGCGACATCATTGATGTGGATATCCAAAAGATCGAAACCGAACGTGGACGAATCAGTTTGGGCTGGGTCAAATAACGATCTACAAGATGTGTTTTATTGCCGAGAATATGCCCCGCGATATTTTTCCGGAAGTAGATTCGCCAGCGCCTGCATGATCTGACTTGTCCCAAGCTCCACCGCAGCCTGTCTACTTTCAACCTGCTCTGCCAACTTGAACATTTTCCCCACTCGAACATTTACCGCCGCGCGCCGAAATTTTTTCATATGACCATATACATTTTCGTTCTCGGTGCCTGTAATGGCGATCGGAAGAATTGTCGAACCCGATTTATAAGCGAGGAACGCCGCGCCGCCGCTGCCTTCCTCCAACGCGCCTGTAACAGAATACCTGCCTTCGGGCGCGATGACGATGATACGCCCTTCTGCAAATCCATCCAGCGCGGTGCGCAAGGCCTTTGTATCAGCGCGGCCTCGATGTAGCCAGATCACTCCATACCAATCTATTAATTTTCCAAGAATCGGGAGATCATACAATTCTATCTTGCCAAGCGCATCTGGAGGAAATGGCAGGGTCGAGATCAACGCGAGGATATCCGCATCGCCCAGATGATTGATAACAACAAGGACAGGTCCTCGCGCAGGAAAATTCTCCATTCCTTCAGTTGTAATGTTCAGGAAAATTTTCGCAACGAGTTTCATCAATCCATGCGCGAACGAACGAAAAGCACGTCGAGCACGTGTCATCTTCGGCAGGCGTACTAAGTCCGGCCGCCAGACTTCGCTGATGGGTTTGGGTAGAAGATCATTCATAAAATATTACGGAAGACCGTCGTCTCCCGTTGTTGGATTTTCCAAAGTCAGGAGACTTCAGACTCCGATATAGAGAGCCTGCCCCGCATAGACTCCGTGATATTCCTCTGGCAGAAGGCCTGCGATATGACGCATCACCAGGTCTGAATTCTTCTGACGAGTTTCCCTGCGCTCTGCGCCTTTCTCGAGAATGGGAGGAAAAATTATCGGTTTACCGATACGCACTTCCAACGGCGGCTTTTCTCCATGTGTGGCGCGCTGCCAGAAATCATCAGTTGTCCCAACCAAGCCGACAGGGATAACCGGAACTTGCGCGTGCTCAACAATATAACCAACACCCGGCATGGCACGCCGCATGGCAAGTTGATGGGAACGTCCGCCTTCCGGGGCAATGACAAGCGGGCGGCCTGACTTTAAGATCGCCATGATCTTATCAAGCAGGAATCGATCATAATCACCGCGATGAACTGGGATGACTCCATACATGGATAGGATGGTGCCCAGACCCTTTTTCTCAAACACATCCGCCGCGCCGATCACTTCGGGCTCTTCAGGCCAAAAAGAAACCGCCAGCGGAGGATCAAAGATGGAAATATGATTCATGGCGATCACATACGGTTTGCCAAGCGGAACATTTTCCTTCCCGCTGACCTTTACGCGACCTAATATTCGGAACAGCAGGTTAATGCCGGGACGTAAAAAGAGTCGATTCAATTGGATGTGCGGGGGAATATTGTAACTTTTTGTCGGCATAATTTTCTCAATAAACAATACTCTTTTGACTGCTTTTTCGTCATGCCTCTATTTGCACAACGCAAGCACCTGGTCAAAGACTTGATCGGCATCCATTTTATCCGAGTCGATGATGATGGCGTCTTCAGCCGGTCGCAACGGCGCAACCGCTCGCGTAGAATCGATGTGGTCACGCTCGATCACTTTTCGTAGAATTTCGTCGTAGTCAGATCTCTCGCCGCGCGCAATGATTTCATCGTATCTGCGTTTGGCGCGTTCCTCGGCGCTCGCATCCAAATATATTTTTATGTCTGCTTCCGGCAGAACGACCGTGCCAATGTCGCGGCCGACCATCACAACCCGGCCGCGCAGCCCAATGCGGCGCTGCTGCTCAGACAATGCCTGACGAACTCCGGCATACGCGGAGACCACAGACACATTCGCATCTACATTTCCATCGCGCATTTCCCAGGTGACATCTTTTTCAGCGATCACAACATCACAGGCTCGGCCATCTTTTTTTGATGGCGGACGAATATCTATTTGCGCTGTTTGAGCCAATTCAGTGACAGTAGATTCATCACGAAGGTCAAGCTGACGTTGAAGCGCGATCCAGGTGATGGCGCGGTACATGATGCCAGTATCAAAGAAAAGGTAACCAAGCGAGTCCGCGAGTCTTAACCCAAGTGTAGATTTACCCGACGCGGCGGGACCATCCAGAGCGATGATTGAGGGATGAGAATTTATTGTCATTTTTTACGGAACAGCATTGGGCGCAGAGTCGAGGAACATATCATCGCGAGCCCAAAGAATGATGGTCTCACCAGATTGAGGTGCATCACGCAAACTGACCCAACGCACCCAGCTCTGGGATAATGTGTCATTCCATAATGGCGTTTGCCGCCAAGTAAAATCCTGTCCACGATACGAAGAGGCGAGTGTTGGATCATCTTGAAGGGGCGTAATGACAAAATACGGAGAGCTGGAAATATCCAATGATTCAACGACAGTTAATGGATGCTCGCGAAGAGCCCACTCAAGCGCTGGAGAATTCACGCCCGCAATGACGACAGGCGCTGAATAGTCATTACCAAGTTCCCATTCGGAGATATCACTCACCGTTGAGCGGAGAAGTTCGGCTTGCGCGGGAAGGTTTGCAGACCACCATAATTCGGGATGTTCTAGTCCGCGCAGGCCTGCGGAGCCAAGCGCGCCGCCAAGCCCAAAGATGCCCAGTACGATGGCCAATCCCAAGACGCCGCCTATTCGCGCTGTGCGGATCGACCAACCCGACGCCACAAGCAGGATACTGAACACGAGCAGGAGAACGGCGCCAAGCAAAAGCCAAAAGCGCATGTAGTATTCCTGTGAGGCAACCTGCACCCAGACGATCTTTGAAAAATCGAGCCACGAAAATGCCCAGACAAATGCCGTTAAGAGCATAACACCAGCTACTTCGATACGCTCATCCGGAAAAATATCGATGTTGCGGACGAGTTCCAGCGCGGCCAGTGCGCTGAGTGGAATGAGCATCCACGCCAGATCACTGAGTTGGCGCGAGGGAATAAAGACCGCGAGCAGTAGTGAAACCAATAACCACAGGCTTAGTGGAATGATCCTGGAGCTCGCATTCCGCCAGCCGCGAATAATGGCAATCAATGCCAGCAACAAGGTGAGTGGTTGATAAACAAGCAGCGAAACAAATAATCTACTGGCGGGGATGGTTGAAGAAGTTAGCCAGCCGTTTATAAATGTTGGGATTGAAGCCAGCGTGGCGCTTAATCCGTTGGGGACGATGAAAAAGAGGGTGCCGGCGGTAATAAAGGTGATTGCAAAAGAGAATATCGAATTTCGAAAGTCAAAGGGGGCAGGCTGCGCGTGAAGTTCCGTTTCTACGGATTCGTCATTGGATTGATTGCTTGGCTTGAGTCGAATTTCAATGGCTTGATATAACGTCCACGTGACCCCGAGTCCGAGCAGACCAGCCCAGATCGATGGTCCACTGAGGAGCGCGAGCGCGGCGAAAAATCCCGCAAGACGCGGCTTGTTCTGGCTAAAAAATCCCCAAGTGAAAAGAAGGAATGTGATCGCAAAGATGGGACTGGCTGCCTGACGGGATAGGGAGATCAAGCCCGGGTCTACGGCAATGAAGAAGGCCAGGATCAGGCTCGGGCGCGGTTTGATGCGTGTCAAAAAAAGAGGAGCAAGCACCAGCAAGCATCCTGTCAAAGCGGGGATAAATCTCGCGAGGAAATTAGTCCCACCGCCGTATAGGAAAAACAGGATCGAGGTGGAAAGAATATAAAAGGGATGCGGACTGAGTGCAGGCTTGAGGCTTTGCGCGATGTGCAAGGCTTGCAAGGCGGGCAAGGCTTCGGCGTCGGCGAGAGGCATTGCGCCGAGTTGGATGAAACGCAAGCCAAAGGCGAGCAGAAAAGCCAGCGCATACAGCCAGCCTTCATGTTTGAAATGTCGGTAGGTCATGTGGGCAATTGTAATCCATCAAGACCTTAGAGTTCTTAAAGAACTCTGAGGTCTGCCAATAAAATCACGGCACTTCATAAATCACCGTGCTTCCCTGCTGAAAAATGGGCTTGAGGTGAGACTGGAATTTCTCTTCATTAACTTGCAGGGCTGATCGTTCGAGATTGCCGATATAAACATAGCGAATATTATATTTTGCGATGATGGTTTGCGCTTCGTCCCAGTGGGTTGTGCCGTAGAGTTTTGTTATATCCTCGCTACGGGAGGCTTGCGGCGCGTAACTACCGCGCCATTGCGCCTCGTGACCGGTCCAGCCAAGAACGGTTTGCAACCCTGTGTACATGGAGATGCGCGCATAAGCAGAGTAACCGCCACCTATGGCTTCGGAGATGATCCCATCCGGAACCGTCTGAAGAAATTTTATGGCAGCGGCTTCATCGGGATTCTCGCGGAGAATTCGGTCAAAGTCGTCGAGAGTGAATCCTCCCAAAGGATTAAAGTTATTCGTCTTTGTGATCAGGCCAAAGACAGGGAATAGTAATCCTGAAAAAATAACAAAACCGATCACGACTCGAAAAATAATATTTATCATGCCGCGCAGTTTTTGAAGCAACTGCGCAACTGCGAAAGCGGCGGCCAGACTCCACAACATCCATGCTTGATAGTAGAACTTAAAGACCGTGTTAATTCGATAGCCAAATTGGTCACGCAGATAAACAAAATCGGGGACGAGAATGAGGATGGCACCGAGGGTGAGGAGAAGCAGGATGAATTGAGTGGGAAGAACAGAAGTCGTAAGGTTGTCTTCGGTCTGCTGTCTATCAGCCATAGCAGAAGAATCTTTAAATAGGAAGGCTAGGGACGGAATCAAAACTGCCAGCAACGTAATAAGGCTTCCAATATAACCTAATCTACGCAAGGATGTTGCGATAACGAATTGACCGGTGGTCATATCTTGCGATTTAAGAAAATTTATGACAAAATCTTTTTCAACAAAAGAACCAACCCAGCCAATGGAGAATGTGAGTAGAAATAGAGCAAAAGTAAAACCAAGCCCAAGTGAAAAGCCAAGCTTCCAATTTGAGGGTATTTTTTCGCCGCGCCATAAATAGATCAAATATACAAAGATGGGAACGAGAAGCGTTCCCCACATCACCCATAAATGTACACCGCGCGTGGGATACATGAAGTTGGGCAAGAGACCACCTGCTTGAGATGAGAAGCCGAGATAGAACGGAAAATATAACAAAATCGAAAGAATACCGAGCGGCAAGCCAAGCAGAAAAACATCTTCAAGGCGCGCCCAACTCCAGCCAGCTTCATTCGCACGCCAGAGAATATACGAAGCAACGATCAATGCTGCCGCGATGAGAATGTCCCATGTGTTGAGGAAGGCCAGTCCACCAATGACCAGCGCGGAAAATAAAAAGCCCTGAATGTTGATATGTAATTTTGCGCCAAGCAAATTGATCGTTCCGCGAAAACCTCCGAAGAGCAGATTCATTGCGACGGAGATGGCGAGCAATCCAAATGGAATTGCAAGCAGATGCGGATGCAAGTCACCAAGCAGAAAAGAGAAGAACGGGAACTCATCGATCACTTCCAACGGATTATTACGCATGTCGTAATCCTGGAGGACGCGCGAGGAACGCCACCACCAAAAGTAACGGTCAAGTGGAATCCAATGAAGTGGGGTTGCGGGCGGCTGGGATAATTCTTTCATATCCAACCAGGCCCACAAGCGGCTGGAATATTCACCGGTTACAGAATCTTTCGCCCAGAACAATCCGCCCTGATGCAGGACCTCAAGCATCGCACCGAAGTTTGAGACAAACAGCAGGAAGAGCGGGGCGAGGAGGGAGTTTCCAATTTTCGATTTTTTATCTTCGATTTCCAATTTGGAAAGCAGATTATATAAAATACCATACGAACCGAGCGCGCCAAGAGAGAAGATGAGCGAGGTCATCAGGTTGTGCGCCATGCTGCCAGCGATGCCAGAGACGCGCGCAAGCATGGCAGTCATAACGTAGCCGAAGTAATAATACGAAATGGCATAACCGGAGAGCCACGGATCCTGTGGGGGAAAAGTTGGGGAGCGCAGGATGCCGTTAATAAAAGCCAATTCCATCGGCTTTTCGGTGCTGGCTAATTCAGGATTGGCAGAGCGAACGAAGGCAAGAAATGCAAATGCAAGAAAAAATAAAATTTCAGTTGTTAGAATCAGGGAGATATTAGATTTGAGAAAATCAATAATGGCTGAACGATGACTGATAATTAACCAAACACATAATCCAATAATAAAGGCGAGGGCGAGCAAAATTCCGCCAAGATCATTTTGCGCGATACCAAGAGAGGCCAACAGCCAGAAGATATATCCCCAGATCAGCAGACCTGCAGCACGTGACAAGGTATAACCTCTATCCGCCAGCGCGGGAAAAAGAGTATACGCTAATGGAAAAATCAGCCAGCCGAGAATACTTATGATGAAATACCAGGAGAAGAATGCGGTCATTGATGTCCAGTTATAAGATAGCGGAAGGCGGATTTAGGATAATTGTTTGACCATGCGATGATAGCCAAGAAATTCGTTTGAATGCTGTATTGTTTCAACGATCTGATATCCAAGACGTTGATATAAACGCAGCGCATTTTGATTATAAAGACCAACCACCAAGGCACACTTCGTCAAGACTGCTGACTGGGCGGATCGTTCGGCGTACGCAAGCAATCGCGAGCCGATACCCTGCCCCTGCGCAGAGGAATGAACGCCGACATTGCTGACATAATACTCGTCACGCTCGGCTTCCCGTCCGCCGGGCAGCCAATATCCGCGCCAGAGAAAACGTAAAGCGGGCATCATGTCCATTGCAGGAAAAAGATGCGGAAGCACAGCCAGGTTAAGTTTATCAAGCCGAGCACCTTCACACGAAACCAAACCGCCTACTGGCTTGTCATCCGCTTCTGCAACAAAAGCGATTCCAGAATCAAACCGGCCGGCGTTGTGAGCGACAAGATTTTTTATGATCGTGAGGACAGGCTGGCGATTATCTTTAAAAAGATAATCAGCCAGCTTGCCCATCGAAAGGTACATTATTTCCGCGATGAACGCGGAATCATTTTGGCAGGCGGGGCGGATATTAAAACTCATTCGGGTAGAGAATGCCATTCGCCGTCAGAGTCAGGTTCGAAATTTAAAACTGATTCGACTGCGGTTAAATTGATGGGACCAAAGATATGCGGAAATTTATCGGATTCAGAAATGCCCGGGGCAGGCATTCCTGCGGGCGGTTCCCACTTAAGCTCAGGCTTGAGTTTTGTTTCATCGAGCTTTAACAACACCAGATCATTTCGTCCGCGATAAAAAGCGTTCGCAACATGCAAGACTTGCGGTTCAGTGGAGCAATGAATGAAGCCTTCGGTTTGTAAACTTGGCGCACTGTATTCGCCGCGCCCTTGAGCTTCAAGCCATTCCTGTTTTGAAGTAATATGCAAAATCAAAATTATCTCCTTACCAATTACTGTTCACGTAATTGGTAATTATATTCTACGGGATGACTTCATAAATAACTGTATCGCCGTAACGATAGACTTCCTTCCAAAGAACGCCATTGAATTCATCAAATTTCAGCAGTCCACTGGGGACTCCCTGGTCAAACACCGCATATTTGACAAGCTCCAATTGTCCAACAACAATATAGCGCACATTGTATTTGCGTAAGAAATTCACCGCCGCGGTTTGATCTGGAGAAGTATAGAAGCTATCCACATCCACACCACGTTGGATGATCTGGTTTGACCCCAAGGCGCGTTGCTGTTGTTGATGATATTGCCAGCCAACCACGCTCGGCAGACCTGTATAAGTGGTAATGCGGGAATGCCATCGGTACTGAACACCAGCCGGAGCGGCTTCGACAATTACTGGCGAGCCTTCAATATTTTCCTGCATCCAGCGGATCGCGTGATAATCCTCTTCAAAAGAGAAATCGCGTCCATAATCTGCATAGGAGGAATATTGCATGTAGGTCATACTGTCGAGCGTGTGCGGCGCAGAGGGTGTCATGCGGTCGCTGATCTTGTCGGGGGTTGCGGTGAGGGTGAAAAGTAAAGCGCCCGTGGCCAGCGCATAAAGCCCGACTTGATAAATTGTGCGCCAGCGGATTCTCCAAAATGGAAATATATTTAACAGCCAGCCAAATGCCGCGGCCGCACTGACAGCCAGCAGCATCCAGGCTTGTAAATATAATTTAAAGACCGTGTTCATACGTCCAATATCACCGACCAGCACAACAACTTCAACAGCGATGGTGAGTACAAGTGCTGTGCCGATCATCATCAACACACCGCGTTTGACATCGGGCAGATCCGGGCGCAGGAGCAGAATCCCAGCCCAGGCTGCCAGAGGCAATGCCAGCCAGCCAATGCGAACACCTTCCACCGCAAAGTATGCCAGCAAAGCGATAATCACCGCAAGCCCAATTTCGATCGGCAGGGAATAATCACGCAGTTTCTGTAAATGCGAAACCGGTGTGGATTCCATCCACTCACGCGTTTCCCAGGCAAGCCATGCCACAATAATAAAGAGGAACAAGCCCCATTGCGTGACATACGAAGAGATCGGTGTGTGCGAACCTCTCCATGGGTCTACTGCGCCATAGCTGAGGCTGTACCAATGTGTGAACGGTGAATACAAAGCAGAGCTGAGTATATACAGGAAAGCCACCGCACCCACGGCAATCACTGCGCGCAGGAGCCAACTCACATCCCCAGCCCCTCCCCTTTGGGAAAGGGCCAAGGGTAAGGATTTTAGATCAAAATTACGATACAACGTATAAGCCAACGCAATCGCCGCCAACGGAAAGTAAGTATATAGATCCCAGGTATTCGTCGGCTTGAGCGCACCGATCATCAATGCGCCGATGCCGAATGTCGCGGCCCATTCCGAACGACTCATTTCTGCACGTGATTTTATAAATGATACCGCCCACGCAATAATGAACAATGTGATCGGCATAACAAGCATGTGCGCGTGCATATCGCTGTACAGGAAAGTAAACAAAGGGAATTCCGTGATCGGTTCCACATCATTCGGCGCGGGAATTACTCGGCTGGGATTCCAGTACCAGTCTCCCCGGCCAATCGGCAGCTGCATCCCGCCGAACGACAGATACAATCCTTTGGCGGCAAATATCCATTTTTGGATGATGTTCGCGTCCGCTGGAACCAATCCATCTGGCGCGGCGATTCTTTGGAATCCATTGAAGATCATCCGCACCGTTCCAAGGTTGCCCAAGAGAATGGTCATGACCGAAGCGGACAGGCCAGAGATCCACGCGGAAGACTGAATGTTGGAAGCTGAATCTTTATCCGTTTTAACAAGTGAAAACGCAACCGTGAATGCGCCGACCGCGATCAACGCAAACCACGTCGGCAAAATAAGGTTGTACGCGATCGAAGGCACAATGCCAAGCAATTTCACCGGCGTGCCAGCCAGCACAAAACCGTAATAGTAATAATTAATATAACCGCCCGCGTACCACGGATCATACGGCGGAAAAGAAGTACTCTTCAACACCGCGTTGAAATACGAAAAATCCATCGGCCGCTCGCCGCCTTTTGCGGGATGCCACAGATCCGCATTGCCGAGTCGAATGAACAAATCGATCAGGAAGAAGACGAGAAACAGGATCTCGACCATGACGAAGAATCTGCGGTTTGAATTCCACTCCGCTTTGAACTGGTCTCTGCGAATCATCCACAAGCTGACACCTGCCGCAGCAATAAGGACAAACACCACGCTGATGGTGACTCGCGTATATGGTACGCCGACAGATCCGTCCATCCACGCGATCCATGCTAGCAAAGCCAGCCCTACAATTCGTCCAAGCGGATATGAATATTGGCCAAGTCCTGGCAAAGCCAAACGTGTGATCGGATAAGCAAACAGTCCCAACACAAAAATAAATCCATACCAAAACAAAATGCCGAAAATTGGGTATTTATTTTGAAGCCAATTGTAATTAAATAACTGAGACCATGTTCCGCCAGCGGTTTGTTGCGCAAGGCGAGTATCGGGAAGCATCAGATCTTTGTAATTATTGGCCTGCTTCGGCAGGAGATGAACAACGTTCGTTAAATCCACAGTGCCAAGCTGCGCGAGTACTTTCGCCGGTTCATAATCGTCAGTCTTCTGGAAAATCATCACTTTTGGATGATCGTAGAATGTGAAGGCTTCTTCCGCGGCTTGATCGTTGATCACCAGCGGCCCAAGAGTAGGATACGATTCAAAGACCGCCACCAGCTTAAATCCCAATCTGCCTTCATATTGGCCGGGTTTGGCAAGGCGGTAGCACTTGATTATATTTTCATTTTCCGGGCAACCGAGCAGATCGCGATAATACTTTGTCGTCAGCGGATATCTTTCAGGCAGCCGCGTGATCTGCGCATACTGGTGATTGGTCGGGATGAAAATATAATCGGCCTGATTAAGCGTATTTTGCAAGAGGGTCAGTTTGTCTGCGTTATCGTCCCAATAAACCTGCAAATTCAGATCGCCGCGATACAATCCGCCAAAGGGATCGTATCCATCAAGGCGGAAGGGCAGACCCCAGTCATAATCTGTCTCATTGGCGAAGGATGCGCCGGAAAGAGTCAGGTTTTGCGTGCCGAAAGTTTCTAACATCAACGTGTATGTCGCATTCGTCGAGACAGGCACAGGCTCAGCAAAAGTGAATAAAATTTGCGGGCCGCGCGGGTCTTTTGAATCAGGCGCATAGAGTTTGGCGGATGCACTCGCAAATATCTGTCCGGGATCATCGACAGCGGCAATAGACAGATCGAGTCTGACTGCTGATGTTGAAAGATCGGTAGCGTGAGCAAGAATTACGCCGGTCAACACGCCATCTTGTTTCGGCGCGATCACGGTAGTATACGGAACTCCAGGTTGAACAAACCCGCTATTCGGGAATGAAATGGGCTGCGAGATGACGTTTCCATCACTTGTGCGAATCTGCAAATTGATCGGACCCGGCACATTCTCATAGATCCAACGCGAAGCGGCCATGCGGGTCTCGTCTCGCAGATAAATGCTCTGGAACGCGAAAGCCCAGATTGCGGTCAACACTAGAACTGTAACGCCGATACTGCCGGCCAATATAGTTGGAAGATTTAAACGTTTTAGCTTTCCAACCTGCCAACCTGCCAACTCAAAAATGAACCATGCTGCCATCATGCACAGCAACGGATAGACCGGCAGTTGATAGCGCATGGTCGGGTTGAATTGCATGGATTGCCAGCCAAAATAAAACGCGGTCCAGCCCCATAGCAATAAGTGACGCCATTCACCTTTGAGTATCCTCCAGCCCATGAGCAGGAATCCAGCCCAAGCGAGAATACCAAGCGGAAGCCCCAACCCCCAAACGGTTAAATTGATGAACGAATACAAATGCGTGCGCCGCGCCCATTGTAAATTCCACGGCAGGTCGGATTCTCCGGTAGCCTGAAGACGCTGTTCACTGATATTCGCGACCCAATGCGGGTCGAGTCCCAATCCATTGAATGCATAAGGCTGGAAAATGCGGAAGGATATGATCGTCATCAATCCGCCGGCGATCAAAAACAAACTGATCATTAACCAGTAATCAGTATTCTGTTTTTTGTTTTCATCGTACAAAAAATAACGGACAATGAAAGCCCCCGGCAGCATGACCGCCAACACCGCCGCGTTGATCTTGGAAGCCATCGCCATGCCCAGGGCAAAGCCGAAACCAATGCTGAGCCAGAAAAGCGGAGAGCGCAGGAACTTGGTAAGCAGTGATCGAAAATCAGGCGGGTCTTCCAAACCTTCTACTCCCTGATTCTTTATTCCTAATTCCTTTTGATTTATTATCCCCACCGCAAAATAAAGCGTCAGGAACATAAATACATTGACAAACAGATCCGAAGTAAAAAAGTGTGATTGCTGGATCTGCATCACCGCAAACGATGAGAACGTCGCGGCGATCAAACCTATCCGCCGCCCGTATAGATTTGAAACAATAAGATAAAGTAAAAATATGGTGAAGAGATCAGCCAAAGCGGAGAATTGTCTCGCGAAGAATTTCGATTGACCAATATCTTCATTGTTGGTCAACTCGATGGCGGAACGCACCAAGGTCAGCGGCAGATCGCCATACACATATGAAGCATTTCCTCGATTGTATGGGTTGAGCGTGGATGTGGCAGAGTCAAAATATTCTCCTGGTGTTATCCAACGCTTTAGTTCCGGCGGGCAGGCATCCACAGGGATGAGCGGATCTTCACAGGAATGAGCGCGTAAATTATCCAGCACGCCCGTCATGAATAATTCATCCGGATGCTGGTGATATCCTTCCCCCCATTTCGCACCACCCAAGCGCAAATAACCCGCCATCAGCAGGACAAGAATAAAAAGCAGGTCATAAACCCAGTCGCGTTTTTTGATTTTTGAATTTTCCATAATTATTTTTTGGAGGCAAAACTATTTTTCGACCATAAGGATCATAAAGTCTTTACCTTCAAGCGGTGAAGTATAGCGGGTCAACACACCATTCGGATAGAGTACTTTAAGAGCCTTCTCAGTTTCCAGATCATCATAACGGAAGATAAACATCTTCGGAGCGGATACATTCACTGTCTCAGTAAAATTCTCAGGCCAGAGCGCAAAATCACGGTTCGGAATGCCAGCCCATACCCCAGGCAAACGCGTATCCACCCAATATGGAAATGGCACGATCCAAACAGAATCCGTCTGCCCATATTTATCGCGGAACTTACTGATATACCTTCCCATGTCAGAACTATTCCACGCGCCCGCCCTGAAATTCTTATCGAACTTATTGAAAACAAGATCAAAATTTTGAAAAGCGGAGGCAGCGAATAAAAATCCCACCAAACCAAAGGAGATGAATTTCCGCCTCATACTTCGTGATTCGGCGAGGCTTGTCACCAGCCCTTCAAGAGCCAACGCGCTGACGATGACCGCCGCTATAGCTCCACCGCCTGCACGGTTCAACGCAGGGTTTTCACCTGGAAATGCCAGAGAAAGGATGGATGGCATTAATAAGGTAGGAATGGAAACCAGCAGTAACATATCACGCCAATCGCGCCCGCGCACGTAACGTGCAACCAGCAAAACAATTCCGATCATGAACAACGCACCGGTTACCACATCCAACGCAGGGCGGTGAGGTAATGAGTTCACCCAGATCTCACCGTCATCCCAGTTAAACATCAAAAGGCCGCGATACAAATTCGACAGGAAAATCTTCCACGCCGGCCCTGGCAGAGCGGTCTCTACAGAAGTTAAGCGGGTCAATGCGCGGTATCCAAACTGTTCCGGATTTGAAATCCAATAACGCAGGAGGGGAATAAAGACAAAGAGGGAAGTCATAACGATAATGGAGAACCAGCCCAAGACATTTTCACCCTTCCTGCCTGACCTGTTGTATAACATGTAAACAATGAAGGCGATCACTACAAGAATGGGCATAATGCGGAAAGGACTATACCCGTGCAAGCCGAGTCCGAGGAAAATGCCGCAGAGGATAAAATCGTTCCGGTTACGAGTGCGCAGACCGCGGATCAGGTACAGAAGCGTAGGCGCGACGAAGAGTGGATATAAAGGGAATCGCAGTCCAATGCGTGAGATCACGTTCGGCCAGTACGCGACCCCAAACAGAAAAAGCGCGAAGAGCCCGACGCGTTCGTTCCCATATTCTTTTCCGAGCAGATAAATATAGGGAAGAGTCAGAATGCCGAGCAAAGCCGTGCCAAGTTTAAGACTCAAATAGGAAAGACCCGTACCAAAAACATTGGCGACCAGTAATGTCCAGTACATTTGAATGGCTTCACGGCCCGTGTTGCGCGGGAAGTATACGCTGTAATCACCCCGCGAAATATCGAATACATCCAGAATTTTTTCGGCATGGTCACTGAACGGCTCAGCGGGTATAGACTGCGTACGATAAAGGCGAAAGAAAATCGTAATTCCAAAAACTGCGATGACAAGCAAATTCCACAGGATCTTATTCCTGCGCGCTTCCGTGCTTAATTCTTCCTTTGCGATCTTTGGATGTTTTATCCAGAGCGCATAAGATAGAGACGCAAGTGATGCCACCCAAAAGCTAATGTTAACGAGAGTGAATTTCCCGCCGCCAAAGGCCCAGAAGGTGAATAAAGCGAGGAGAATTGAAAGTATGAATGGAATGATGAGCGCGGTCTGGGAATCGTATGTTTGTCTAAAAAGAGGAAGATTGGGCAAATGCCACTCATCATTGAGATATGCCCAGATGACAAACCCCAGCGCGAAGACATACAATGCAATGCCCATGGATACCAGGCGGTTTGGCGGCTCGAGTATTAACTGCGCGCTGAGGGCAAGAAAAAGCCCCAGCGTCGACCTCCATGGGAAATAAGAAACACGCGCAGGTTCTTGCGGGCTTTGTTCCTCACTCACATGCGAAGCCACTTCATCTGCAAGAGTTTGATTGAGTTCAGCACGACGGCGCGCATCCCACAGTGCCCGGATGAAATTAAAGAATGAAATCCAATCTCTGGTAACAGATTTGTACAGATCAAGAACTGTGGGTTCCTGCTGAGATTCTTCATTTTTTAATTCGGGAATTTGAAATTGGGAATCGTTGTTCATTCAACAATGCTCTTATTTCTTTTTTGCAATTACCAATATACTTTCGCCCCACGTCATCGGCAGGAATACGAAACCTGTGATGGCCTGAATCCCGCCAAGTGCACCGAAAAATAATTTCTGCAGTTTCTTCGGTACAAAGCGAATATATGGCACATCCCAAAAGCCATCTGAAAAAACACGTTCTAAATCAAAGCTTGCATTTTGGATCAACGTGAGCCACTCAGCCGGTAGTTTCAATGAAATATGGGTTGGGTCTTGATAGCCGATCCACCTGTCACCCTTCCATGGTTTGAGCATGGATCCGAGATTCGGCGTGGCAAAGATCAACGTTCCATTTTTCGCGGTAATGCGCCCGATCTCATTGATGGCTTTCTCGGGGTTCGGCAAATGCTCGACGATATGTTTGATGATGACAACATTGAAAACACCGGCCTCAAACGGCAACTCCTGTGCGGAGGCAGTCTGCAGGGAGGAATGATTCACAACAGCCTTGGACTGGCTGACTGCCCAATGATTCAAATCCAGCCCGTACGTTTCAAACGTATCTTCAAGCTGGGCGACCAAATGCCCCATGCCTGATCCCACCTCAAGCAGACGCGCTCCGCGCCTGCCATATCGCCGCGCCAGTATGGCAAAGAATCGATTAGACCACCAATACATGCTATATTTGGCGAAAGTAATATTGGCGTAGGTGTGTGTGGAAAAATATTTTTCGTCGAAAGACATGGGGAAGAGATCAGTAAACAGGTTAGAGTAATTACGGAAACATGCGCTTATTTCTTGCGGGCAATATAAAACGTAAATGTACCATTTGCAATTGGTTCGGGCGAGGAGAATTTCTTTACAAATTTTTTCGTGAGGGCTAAATTCCATTCGGTGCGCGAGATGATCCATTTACCTGTTAACAAACGCACGACCACCGACGGGACGCCGAAATAATGTCCCCATTCTAACACGCGCATGGAGGCGGGCGAAAAATAATGCCACCAGCGCTCCAGTTTGAAACCTGCCCTTTCCAGGCGTTCTTCCCACACATCAGGTTCGTCCGCATGAGAAACTCGGGAAATCTTGCGAAACCACTCTGTATACCCCTTTCCCAAAATCTTTGAAATGGATAATTCGCTTAAGTATCTCGTGTTTGGCACACAAAAATAGAACAGCGCATTGGGCTTTAACACACGCGCTGTTTCTTTCAACACCTCATCAATATGAGGAATATGTTCCAAAACTGAATTGCTGAATCCGCTAGAGAAATGTCCGGAAGGGAAAGGCGTTCGCGCGCCATCGGCTTCCACCAATAATTTATATGCGCCAAATTTTTTCGCTTCGTGGATGGGAGCATGCCACGGGTCGAGTCCAACATCGAGTTTTTGATCGAATGTTAGAGAAGCAAAATGACCATCGCCGCAACCCACATCATAGACAGGCGCGGGCAAGGGCAGGTCTTGATAATATCCACTCTCTATCGCGCGCAAAAATGCGCGGAAGTAAGGCAGGTCACGAAGTTGTAAATACAGAAAATCTTTTGATTGACGATTGCTCATCGCGTCATTAGCCTTTGAAATAATTTTTCATATTCCTGCGCAACGGAATCAGGGGCATAGGATTTCTTGATCGATTCAATGTCGCCGCGATATTTTTGCGGATCATCCAACACGCCGAGAATTGATTCTGCCAATGAAGCAGAATCTCCAATTTGAGAGACGATGCCCATGCCGTGCATCTTGACCGGTTGACGTACACCAGGCAAAGCGGACGGCACACTTGGCACGTTGTTCATCATCGCTTCGATCTGAACGAGTCCGAAAGCTTCGGTGGAGTTAAGCGATGGCACGGTCAGAACATCCAGGCTTGGATAGAATGCCGCCATCTGGACTGGGTCCAGGTTGCCGAGGAAAGCCCAATGACCCTGTTGTTCATATTCATGAATGCGTGGCATAAGCCTTTCTGAATAAGCTTGTTCGCCCATCACGTTTTGATAGGTACCGGCAAAGAGCACTTGCGCCTTTGGATATTTTTTTAGAACGATGGGTAGCGCATCGAGTAAAACGTCCACGCCTTTTTCGGCGGCAAGACGGGCGGCCATGCCGATGACCGGTCTGCGTTCCTCCACGCGATGCTCGCGGGCAAAGGCAGAGACAGCCTCAGGCGTAGGAACAGGCAATTCAATCGGAGGCAGGATCGGGGTCAGTTTTGATGTGTAGCGTGAGAGGAAGGGCGAGTTATCCGCATAATCTTGTGTATAAGTCACAATGTGATTCGCGAGTCGTCCTGCCATATTATTTTGAAAATCCACAACAAAATTTACCAGGCGATTAAACAATGTGCGCGTTAGAAACAGATCGCAGTGATAGGTAAGAACTGCGGGTTTGCCGAACAGGCGTGCGCGGAAGGCTACGCCGGGCGCGTCAAATTGAGGCAAGTGCAGTTGAACAACATCATGCTGCGCGACAAGTTTCGTAGCGACCCAGCCAAATGTCGGTGCGATAACACCCTTGCTGATGCGTGCCGCAACAGGTATGCGAATCACTTTCACACCATCCATTGTTTCTTCGAGCGGAAGAGACGGGTCGTATTGCGTAGTCATCACAGTCACTTGATGGCCGCGTTTGACGAAGGCGCGCGCGAGGCGCTCGGCGTAAATAGTCAACCCGCTTGTGTGCGGGCGATAATAAGTTAGAACAGTAAGAATTTTCATAAAGCGGAGAGATTATACACCACGAAAACTAATGCCTTTTGCAACATTAATTGAAGCAAGTTTGTGGTTTAATGGGGATAATATCTTGCAGAAAAATAAAATCTCAAAAGGAAACTATATGGCACCCAAAACTTCAAACCAACCCAAGCCGGAAAGCATAGCAGCCGCGGCAACAAACTGGAATTTTCTTTTAAAATGGCTCTTTATTCTCGGCGGGCTCATTGCTGGCGTGATGAACGCGTTGACGGTAAATAATATTATTACCGCTGATGCTCAATATTCATATATTGTGACTGCCTTGATGACTGTCGGTATCATCGTTGGAATTTTCTACTTTAATTCAGATGACGTCATCAATATCGGTCTGCGCTTTATGATCTTCGGCGCGGCGGCCAACTCCATTAGTGGGTTTTATAAGGTCGGTGGTTATCTTGCCCCGTTCTTCCTGGGCTTCGCCTATTATCTCGGACCGATCGTTCTGACCTTGGTCGTCATCTATTTTGTAAAGAAATATATTCTGGACAAGTAGAAATTCTCTGCGGCAAGAGAAATCGAGTAGGGAGCGGTGATTAGCCGCCCCCTCTCACACCACCGGACATGCGGGTCCGCATCCGGCGGTTCAATGAGA
>CAIWRB010000375.1 GCA_903914955.1 uncultured Chloroflexota bacterium
CAGAAGTCGCGGCTGACAAAGTTGAAACTTCAGTTAAGGGTGGGCAGCCCACTTCAATTGAAAAGGTCCGTTCGGCTGCCGAGAAAGGGGACGCTGTAGCCCAATTCTGGATGGGATGGTTTCTTCACTGGGGAGACAGTGTTTCTCAAGACCCGAAGGAATCGGCTAAATGGTTTCGGCTTGCTGCCAAGCAGGGAGACCCCGATGCCCAATATTGGCTTGGCACATGTTATGAATCCGGAGCCGGGGTTGGAAAAAATTTGGACGAGGCAATTCGGTGGTATCAAGAGGCTGTCAATCATGGAGACTACGAATCGAGTCTGGAGGCCAAACAGCGCTTGAGCGAACTGGCCGACAATCGGTCTTCAGAAAGAAAGATCAAGAAAACAACACCGAATGACAAGCAGAATTTGCTTGTAAAGCAATACGGTGCTGATGCGGACGAATTTATTCAAGAAGCGTTTTCGAACTTGATTGGCATGAAGTCAGTTCTTGATGAAATTAACCGACAGAGTCACCTGTTCATAGTCGACAAAATGCGCGCCGAGTTAGGTCAGCACGTCGCGGAAGCACCCTCTCGCCACATGGTATTTCTCGGGCCGCCTGGGACGGGCAAGACCACGGTAGCACGAATTATTGCAGGCGTTTACCATCGACTCGGCCTTCTTAAAAGCGACCTGGTAGTTGAAACAGATCGGTCAGGGTTGGTCGGCCAATATCTTGGAGAAACGTCCACAAAGACTATGGAAGTCCTTCAATCGGCACTGGGTGGCGTCCTTTTCATTGACGAGGCCTATTCTCTTGTTAGCGATTTGAAAGAAGACTATGGCTTCGAGGCAATCAGTACGCTGCTAAAGTTTATGGAAGATCACCGGCACGATCTGGTAGTCATTGTCGCAGGGTACGAAAAGGAGATGAACTCTTTCATCGAAACTAATCCGGGGCTCGCCTCGCGGTTCACTCGGAAGGTATATTTTCCAAACTACTCGCCGGATGAACTTGTTGGGATATTCGAGCAACGGGTAAAGTCTGAGGAGATGGTCTTGGCAGACGGCCTATCGACAAGAATCAAACCAATATTCGCCAGAGAAATGCAGTCACAACGTGAACGGTTCGGTAATGCGCGTTACGTTCGCACAGTTTTCGACCAGATACGCCAAGCGCAAGCTGATCGATTGGTAACTCAGGGCAAAACAGAATCAGCGGACCTTCAGAATATATTATTGAAGGATGTCGAGTTGGCTCTGGGCGAGAATCTGCCGGAACCGGATACCATCGACAAAAACATTGATCACATACTCGAAAAGTTGAACCGGTTGATTGGTTTGGAAAAAGTAAAGGCGCAGGTCACCGGTCTTGTTAATTTTGTCCATGTACAGCGCAAACGTACTGACGCAGGCATGAAAGCAGCCGAGGGGTTTTCTTTGCATCTTGTTTTTTCAGGAAATCCAGGAACCGGCAAAACAACAGTCGCACGGATAATTGCCGACATCTATTTTTCGCTTGGATTACTCCCTAGCAATCGGCTGGAGGAGGTGGACCGGTCCGGCTTGGTTGCCGAGTTTGTAGGTCAGACTGCCCCGAAGACACAGGATGCTATTCAAAAAGCATTGGGAGGGGTTTTGTTCATTGACGAGGCCTATGCGCTTACGCCACGCGATCAATCCGGAAGCGACTTCGGCAAGGAAGCTGTGGAAACGCTCCTGAAGGCGATGGAAGATTTTCGTAGCGAGTTTGTCGTGATAGTTGCCGGCTACAAAGACAAGATGCAAGAGTTTATTAAAACAAATCCGGGTCTGCAGTCCCGCTTCAATTACCACATTGAGTTCGATGATTACTCGCCGTCTGAACTATTGCAGATATTCATGGTGTGCTGTGACGACCTTGGGTTAGTGCTGCATGACGAGGCAAAAACCTTCTTGGCGCGATGGCTCGATATGAATCGTCAAGCGGCCTGCACCAACGGTAACGGTCGCTTTGCCAGAAATTTATTCCAGCGGTGCATGCAAATCCAGGCCGGCCGGCTAGCCAAGTTGCAATCTCCAACTCCGGCAGAACTTGCAACCTTGACACTGGATGATGTCGATCATGCGACGAAAGAGTTCAACATAAGTCCGGAACAGGGCAACCAGACTCTCAATACACATGCATTGCATCATCAAATGCTGAAGCATTGATGCAAGGACTGAGTTCATGGAAATGTCTGAATTATTTTTTTCTCATGATGGACAACAAGCTGCAAATTGCAGGAGGTTAAAGTGACGGTCCATCAGGTTGAATGCCATTGTTGTGGCGATATTGTTGATGCAGATAAATGTACTGCGGAGACAATTGAAGTAGCTACGGGACGAGCAGGTGGTTCCTGGTCTTTCGGATTGAGATGGGGGATATTCGGAAAGATCGGCAAGACGTCCGGAAAAGGCATCAGGTATAACACTGGCAGAAAGTATTTTAAGAACGAGACAGTTTATACGTGCCCGAATTGCATAGCGCTACGAGAGAGGAAGAAGTCGCGGAGAAGGTTGGTCTGGCTCACCCTTTTTACCATTACGGTTGTTGCCGGAATGTTAAGTCCAAAGGACAAAGTGGATACAGCTAGTGCCAATTTGGTACCGGCAAGAAATAATTTACAGCACGATACGGCAAAAAGCGTGCAACCAACCTACCCAACAAATCGCGTTGCATCATTGAATGCTGAATCCGTAATGAATAATCGGGACAAAGCTTCGAATAGTGTGACACCGGAAGTCGTTGCTGAGGAATGGGCAAAATGCCAAGCGGTTCGCGATTGGACCTGTGCAGAAGAAAAAGCCCGTATTCTTTTGATGTTGCAGCCCAATGATCTTGATGTTCAGAAGTTGGGACAGAGAACTGCGCTATCGAAATCGCTTCATGGCTGCATTGCAAGTCAGGATTTGGTCTGTATCGAGACCGAAGGAAATAAATTGCTTGCGATTGAGCCCACAAACGTGTGGTTGAAGGACATGTTGATCAAGATTTCACAAAAGCGTGATCTGACCAAGCGCTAAGAATAAATCTGCGAGAGTATCAGGTCATAACCAAGCAGTTGGCAGAGAGTCGTCCATTGTTGGACGTCATCGCCGACCAACTGGGGTGGGATCGATCCGACGCAATTGAAATGTGGAGTCTGACACACTAAAACTTTATCTCTCCAACGCCAATTGATTTACTGCCATCGCATGACTTCACGCAAGAACCCACTAGACAAGGTAACTTCGCAAGCGAATGCAGCGCTGAAGAATTGGATGCAGCAAAGCGAAATTGGTATCCGTGAAGCCCTCGCAGGCCATAGCTCTGCTGCACTGGTCCTTCAGGTCTTGGCTAGTGATCATGAAGAGTGGGTCCGTTTTGCAGTGGCAGAGAATCCCGCGACACCAGCGGATGTCCTGAAGGTACTGTCCAGGGACAAGGACGAAGGGGTTCGAGGTGCAGCGGCAGCTAACCCTTCGACACCCTTTGAGGTATTGAAAAACTTGGCTAAGGGTAGAAACAAAACTGTCCTCTTTCGTTTGGCAACGAACCCCTTGGCACCGATAGAAGCACTTGTGAAGTGCAGTACGAGTAAGGATTCGGCCTTCAGGTCGCAGGTTAGTCAAAATATTGCGGCACCGATGGAATTGCTGGCGACGCTGGCGAAGGATGATTACGAAGGCGTCCGGAATGCTGTGGCCAGCAATCCCTCTACGCCGTCTGATGTACTGCGAAATCTTGCAGAGGACAAAGATGAGTGGGTGCTCCGGAAAGTTGCCGGCAATCCATCCAGTCCTGTAGAGATTTTGAGAATATTGGCAACAAATGAAGACGACTTTGTCCGCCGTGAAGTGGCCGAAAATCCCTCAACGCCCGTTGATTTATTGGCAACGCTGGCTAAGGATGAGGAGGAGTCGGTTCGCTATCGTTCGGCCAGCAATTCCTTTACACCGCCAGAATTTCTGACGGTACTAGCGACAAAAAGGGACCCTCAAATTCGCAGTATTGTGGCCAGTAATTGTTCTACACCCTCTGCAGTTCTGGCGGTTCTGGCGACAGACAAGGAGGAATTCTGCCGTAGCAGTGTCGCCAGCAATACATTCGCCGCCCCAGAGACACTGGGATTATTGGCGAAGGATAAAGCTTACATGGTCCGCAGAAATGTAGCAGACAATCCTTCAACTCCGACAGTCGTGCTAGAGATCCTAGCGCAGGATAATAGTGAAAATATTCGCGAGTGCGTCGCTAGCAACCAGTCGATTTCAATATCTACGCTAGAACTACTTGCCCGGGATACGAACGCAAATGTTCGGAGTCGTGTCGCGGGTAATCCTTGCACGCCCCTTTCATTCCTCGAGAAACTCGCCGAGGACGAGGTTGACGAGGTACGTCTGGGTGTTGTTGGGAACCGCATATCACCGACGGCACTGGTGCTGAAA
>CAIWRB010000376.1 GCA_903914955.1 uncultured Chloroflexota bacterium
AATTGCGCTTTTTGAAAGAGTTGAAAACGAAGGGTTAGTAAGGAATTCAAGGCCGATTGATGCGTAGTAGATGTTTCATCCAAGCATTTGGTAATGGCGGCTTTGAAAGCAGTAAAGTCTGGCTAATATTTGGAATACAGGCACTGCTTTTTTACGAACTTCCACATACGCTCAATTAAGTGGTAGAAAACACAACTCAATGCCCAAACTGGCAGCCTTTTGGATAACGAGGGCACAGCGTTGGTAACGCGCATTATCCAGGAAAAGAGAGATAGGTACTCCAAGTTTTAGTTTATCCAATTTGTCGAGCAAGGCGCAAACACTTTCGGCAGTGATGTAGGCATCATTAGTGACAGTGATCAATTCATGGGTAACCGCATTAAGCGCGCCGAGAACATTGAAACGTTGTCTTCCAGCTGGCGCCTGAATAAAAACACATACAACTGACCAAAGAAAGCCCAGAAAGGGTGTGAGTACGAAATGAGCCGCGTCAACGATGAAAACTGCCCGTTTTCCAGCTTTCGACTCAGCCAAACGAGGTTCCATCTCGTTTTTTAGAAAGTCTGCTTGTACTTGCGGATCGGCTTTCGCCGGAACCATGCCTACTTTTCGATAACGGAGATGAAGTTTTTTTTCAAGAACTCGGCAACCTGGGTTTCGCTGCGCTTCACTCCCGTAATCGCTTCAATTTCGCTTTGCGCTTCTTTGATACTGGCTGGCGGATTGTTGCGAAAATGGCCTTCAAGTGAAATAACGTGCGCGTTGAGCTTGCTGCTTGGAATGTAATAGTTTAGCTCCTTCAATTTCTCAAGGCAACCTTGTTGGTAAAGTTCAAAAAAATCGCGAACTGTGTTTTCCGTCACTCCAACCAACTCAGCAATTTGGGCATGCGGTAAGTCGTGCCATTTAAGCCAGAGCGCTTCCATGCGTCTTTGTACCAGCGGAGCCGGATGGTTATAACGATGATTATGAATTTCTTCCAGAATTTCTTGAGTAAGTTCAAGTTGGATGGTCATCTGGTAATATTATCAAACTACCAGAATTCTGTGAATTAAATCCGCAATTTGTGACCGTGGTCAGAATAGATCCAGGGCAATTGGATAATTTTGGATTGAAGCAGGGGAAAGATTCGTGAAAGCGATCGGAATATGGCGTTCAATTCCTGTGTCCATTCGGACCACACAACATTTCCCCCGGTATGACTTGTTCTCAACGAAAAGCAGAGTAAATGTTTATCCAAACAGCGGATCGCGTGGATCGATGACCGTAATTGTTTCTATAGATGCATTTGACTGTTCGAGTGCAGAATCGTATGCGCTAGTACTGACATATGTACTCTTGCCAATGAGCGAGACAAGCTGCATAAGATTATTATATCCGGTCGTCACAATTTCGCCATCCGGATAGGTCATCGTGACAGGCTGATCAGCCTTGTTATATGTCCACTGCGTAAGGTAGCTGTTGCTATTAATTGTCTGTCTGAACTTCCGCAATCAGCCTGCCCCGTTCATCATAATTCCAAAAAGTTGAGACGATTATATTCTCTACAGTAGAGGAACCGTAATGCATCAAGAGAAAATGTTACTTTGGTGGTATCGTTGCATCAAGATTGAATGTTACCGAGAAATTTTCCAAAG
>CAIWRB010000377.1 GCA_903914955.1 uncultured Chloroflexota bacterium
CCCATGCGTTTCGCTTCCCAAAGGAGATAACGGATATCTCTCCAGACGAGCAAGAGGATGTTTATACCCTTACCGGCGGCCCCTATATTTTGTGTGTGTCTGCGTTCTATCCCTACAAAAATCTCCATCGCTTGATTGAAGCGTATGCATATGTACGACTTACGCACGAACGCAAGTTGGTGTTGGCAGGCGCGCCAACTGAATTTTTGACCGTGCAGGATGTAATGGCGACTGCACGCCAATTTGGCGTCGAGCACGATGTTGTTTGCTTGGGGCGTGTGGCCGATGAGCAGTTATTGAAATTGTATCGAAATGCCACAATGATGGCGATGCCTTCGCTTGACGAAACATTTGGCCTGCCGGTGCTGGAGGCCATGGCATTTGGTTGTCCGGTAGTTACCTCAAATTTAAGCAGTATGCCTGAAATAGCGGGATCGGCTGCCGTCCTAGTTGATCCTTACCGAACGGAGAGTATTGCAGAAGGGATGCTCGAAATATTTAACAATCCAGAAAAACGCCAGCACATGGTTGAGACTGGGCACGTGCGGGCACAGCTTTTTACCTACGAGCGATTCTTTGATCAGTTGATGAAGGTTTTGGAAGAAACATGTCAGGGCGCTCGAAATAACCATTAATATGATAGCAAAGGATGACGCCTGGACTAACTTATATATCGTTGGTTCGCAAAAGAGCAGCTTTACTTTTTTGGTAACTGCTCACGACTTTTTTAGGAAAACGGTGTTGTAATCGACATGATAGCAGAGACGGTCAAGAGGACGACAGCTGAACTAACGCGGGAAGAACTAATCGTGTTGGTCAACGAGTTGACGAACAGAGTTCGCGAATTGGAAGAGAAGTTGCGTTTGAAAAGAACGCCGACGACCTCGAAGAATTCCTCCCAGCCGCCATCGCGGGATTTCAAATCGGATAAAAAGAAGCGCAAGAGAAACAGAAAGAAGGGCGCCAAAAACGGGCACGAAAAACAGGAGCGCGCGTTGGTGGAGAATCCGGACAAAGTGTTCTATGCGCTTGTAGATAACTGTCAAAGCTGTCACGTCAATTTGTTGGATCAAGTTCCAGTGCAGATCATCCGCCGCCAGATTAGCGAATTACCAGAGATCAAACCTGTGGTAATCGAAACGCAACAATATGAAGTGCTCTGTCCCTGCTGCGGCGAAGTGCAACGTGGGAAATTGCCAGAGGGTCTTGAAGCGTGGCGCTATTTTGGACCGCGTTTAGAAGCGACCGTGACCATGTTGCACCATGAACATCATGTTGGATTTGAACGGCTTGTCGGACTGTGCAGCGAGATATTTAATCTGCCGTTGAGCGAAGGCGGAGCGGTCTCGATCGTCAAGAGAGCGGGAAAAGCGGTGTTGGGCGAAGCGGAAAAGATCGGTGAGAAAGTTCGACACGGCAAGGTGGTTGGCAGTGACGAAACCCACGCCCGCGTGCATGGAATAAATTGGTGGCAATGGGTCTTTGTGAGCGAGAATTGTGAATATCACTTGATGATGCCCAGCCGTGGTTATGATGTGATTGAGACATTCATGCGCGATTGCGAAGCGGAAGTTTGGGTGTGCGATTGTTGGAAGCCTCAATTGAATGCGCCTGCAAAAATGTGTCAGATCTGCCTGGCGCACCAGATCCGCAACTTGCAGAGTTTGATCGAGAAACGCCCACACTTGGCATGGGCAAAAGAAATGCAAGCCTTGTTCCGCAAAGCGATCCATCTGGGAAATCGGCGAGCGCAAATGACAGCAAGAGGATATCAAAGGCAGGTCACGATCATCGAGAAGAAACTGGATCAACTGCTGAAACGAAGGTTCAGTGGTTTGGGAACCAACCTGCTGGATCGCTATCGAAAGCGACGCGATTCGCTCTTGATCTTCCTGGATCGCACCGATGTGCCCGCCGATAACAATGCCTGCGAACGCGCCTTGCGCCCGTCCGTGGTTCATCGCAAAGTCATGGGAAGTTTCCGTTCCGATTGGGGCGCTCAGACGTATGCCGCTTTAGCCACTGTCTTGAACACTGCGAAACGCAACGGCGAGAACGCTTTTCAAAAATTGGTGCAGTTGATGGGGACACCTGTCTTGCCTTTCCTGCTTCAACCAGATTTCGCGTGAGCAGTTACCTTTTTTGTATAAACCTGAAATAGCCGCGCTTGAAATACTTGTTGATCGTCAGTTGCGAATTAAGGAATAATTAATCATGAATTCATTACTCAAGAAGCTTTTACGGACCTTGTTGCCACGGTCTGTTCAGCCGCAGAGGATATATACTGGCCCTTTGCGCGGTTATCGTATTGTCACCTCGTGGCATGATTATCCAGCGGCTATTACGGGACGTACAGAACGCCCGCTTTTAGATTGGTTCATAAAGAATGTGCAGCCTGGCGAAACTTGGCTGGACATCGGTGCGCACTACGGCTACACCGCCATTGCGTTAAGTCGTGGGGTAGGGGCAAGCGGGCGCGTGTTTGCGTTTGAGCCGATGCTGAGCACAGCCGGTTACTTGTCACAGACACGTGCGCTAAACGGCTTATCACAGTTAATGATTATGCCCTATGCATTGGGATCTGTCGCTGATCTGGGCGTAGTGCAATTGCCTGTAACGCGCGGCATGATAGATAGCACTATCTCACAGGGCGAATGGCTGGAATCGATCCAGGTGGCTAATTTGGACTGGCTATGGCCGCATCTATGTGGGACAAAGGCCCAGATACATGGCATTAAGATCGATGTGCAAGGAATGGAAATTGAAGTGCTGCGCGGCATGACCGCAATACTTCAACGTTGGCAGCCCAAGCTCGTGGTTGAAGTACATCGAGGGGTGGATCGGGCTACATTGCTGGAACTCGTAAAAGCCTGCGGTTATAATCAACAAGCCATACCCATCGAACCGCTGGATGATGAGATCATGCCGCAATATGTGGATAATCGCAGTTACGCATTTTTGCCGATCCCTACTTCTTGAAAGATGTAGAATGAGAGTATTACTGATCACACTCAACTATTTTCCTGAATCTACTTCGATAGGCCCGTACAGTGCTGACCTTGCGCAATACTTACAAACGTGTGGCCATACTGTCCAAGTGCTCACTGCGTTTCCGCTTGCACCGCAGTGGCGCATTTGGGATGGCTATCGCGGGAAGCTTTGGATGCGTGAGACGATCAACGGCGTGGCGGTTCTGCGGACGTGGATTTATATGCCAGAGCATCCCAAAAAATCAATCCAGCGCATTTTGTTCGATCTTTCCTATTCTCTAACCTCGTTAATCGGGGGAATTTTTACTGGACGCGCCGACTTGATTATTGCAGTATCACCGCCTTTGCAACTGGGCTTAACCGCGTGGTTGCTAGGTCTCATAAAACGCGCACCGTTTTTCTTTTATATTCAAGACCTTGTGCCCGATGCGGCAGTGCTGACCGGCATGTTGCGCGAAGAAAGTCTGGCAGTTCGCATCGCACGTGCCATTGAACAGTTTGTCTACGCGCGGGCTCGTGGCATCGGTGTTATCTGTGACGGGTTCGCACGTAATTTGCATGCTAAAGGGATTTCGTTTTCCAAGGTTGCGGTATTACCAAATTCAATTGATTTAGACGTTTTTACGCCTCAGCCGCGCGAGAACGAATTTCGGAAGCAGAATGATGTCGCGGCGGATGAATGGTTGGTAATGTATTCGGGGAGTGTTGCGCTCAAGCAGGGATTGCATACCTTTGTTCAAGCCGCCGCAATATTCTCACCGGATGAAGGTATACGTTTCTTTCTCGTTGGTGAAGGACCTTACCTTGATGAACTGCGTGCACAAGTGGATGCGCTTACCCCGCCACATCTGCGCTTGCTTCCACTTCAACCGCGTGCTTCTCTTGCTATCCAACTGTGTGCCGCCGATATGCTTGTCATTACCCAGCGCCGAGCAGTGACCGACGTCGTATTTCCTGGAAAGTTGTTATATTATATGGCGGCCGGACGTCCAATCGTTGCTGCGGTCAGTGCAGATAGTGAGACTGGGCGCTTTATCGCCCAAAACCAAGTGGGCGTCGTTGTTCTACCTGAAGATCCGCAAGAATTGGCAGATGCAATTCTTTATCTCAAGCAGCGGCCCAGCGAGGCACATCGGCTGGGTCAAAATGGGCGGCGGGTGGTGGAAGAGCAATTTGACCGCCATAGAGTACTCGCGCGCTTTGTAAACCATTTGGAGAGTTTAGTCAAAGTGGAATGATATCTATTTGTTCGATTGGTTGATAATCTCATATGATTCCTCGTCGCTTCTTCTGGTTTTTCGACTCACTCGTCATTTGCCTGGCTTTCCTGGCAGCTCACGAGCTGTTTCCAATTCTATATTATTGGTTGTTATTGCTGCCGGCAGAGGCCCTCTGGCTTGTTCCCGTCATGGAAAAGCTGGCTTTGCCGGATACGGTTGGTTCCATTGTGGAACTCAACCGGAACTTGCCGCCGCTATATGATCTGCTCTGGATCCTCATCAGTGTGGCGCCGGTAACCGTGTTATTTGTGGAATTATTGGGAGGCTATGGCACGCGTTTGCTGGATCAATCACGGATGCGCCTGGGGCTGACCAGCCTTTTTGCACCATTTGCGGGGTTGGGATTGGTTTTGATGTTCCTGTTTGCGTTCAAGGTGCCGAG
>CAIWRB010000378.1 GCA_903914955.1 uncultured Chloroflexota bacterium
AGCCGCCCAGCGTATTCACGAACAACCCCCGGAACCGTTAGTGGTGGCCCCACTATAACCGGCCACTCCACCCCTTACAGGGTGCCACCCAAATGGGCATTTCTAATTGTCGCCAAGTCCATTTCTAATTGTCGTTGACAGAAAAACAGTGTAAGACTGAAAATATGTGTTTTTTGAGTGAAAATCCACTGAACGGGTGCTTTACCCAGGGCAGCATTTTGTTGGAGAGCATTAAGGAAGACTTCCACCGGTCATCGTTTTTGATGGGTGGCTAGAATTTGTCCTCG
Organism: uncultured Chloroflexota bacterium; assembly: GCA_903914955.1. Classification (GTDB taxonomy): domain Bacteria; phylum Chloroflexota; class Anaerolineae; order Anaerolineales; family Villigracilaceae; genus Villigracilis. The sequence goes on from CAIWRB010000378.1 coordinate 288, forward strand.
TTCCACGGTTGTGTTATTGTGAGCAAGATATTAGGATCCCTGTGCTGTGATTGGGGATTTCGCAATGAAGCGGCTCGGTGGAGATCGAAAACCCAAGGCGACAGTATTCCAGCTTTGACCGGATGCCCTCTGGACTTCTGGACTAAAAGTCCATTCGGGTGTATTGTCATTCAAGTAAAATATAGTTCTTTTCATTTAAATAGAATTCCATATTCGACCAGGTAAAGAGGGAAAAATGAAAAAGCAAAATTCTATATATATTGCACTGGTTATCATTCTTGTAACCAGCCTGGCCTGTAATCTTGGAAAAAAAGCGCCGGTATCTAATATCACAACCCCAACTGCGCTGTCCAATGCTGTCATACTGCCTACGCTCCCTGCGCCTGTCGAAATGACCCCAACTGCTATTCCTGAACCGTTGCCCTCCAGTTATTCCGATCTCATGGAGAATAAGTTAGCATCTGGCGCGTGGACTCTGGAAGTGGGACTGGTGACGATACTCAAGATGTTTGCCGGGGAGATCCATGCCAGTGATGTTGGTTTGGAACAGGGCGTCTTTAACGCTGAGGGGACTGGCATTCTACAGTTGGCTGATAATTATCTTCAGACCGGAAGCGATCAAACTACAAAGGACGAGATCACCCGCCTGATCAATCTGCTCGTTCCTACTCAGGAATCGCTCGATCGGTTTTCGATCCCGGAGGAGCAGGCCATGCTCCGGGGCGGCAGCGACGGGTTGGCAGCTGAGGCACAGCAAGATAAAACGGTTGCTTTCACAACTGATAGAAGCTACCAGACTGAACAAGAGTGTAAAGATTTGTGGGTGAACGGCTTCCCAGATCCAAGATTACCGTCGTTCCCATGTTTCATGTTTGGTGAACCTGTCGCTGGGCAGCCATACCTGGTCTATTACCCACTGGCCTGGCGCGGGGATGCCAGCCGTGAGCCCTATTATCGAGCAGCGCTGGATGCTCTTCGGGATTCGATTAACACGTACAAACCTTTATTTACGATTGTCAAACCGATATCTATTGTTTTCTCCCCCTTGGATGGGGTATTTGATGCGTTAACTTATTATTACCACTTTGGTGAAGGTGAATCATGCCCGATCATCATCCATCCTTCTGCAATAATCGGCAGCGTTAATATTAAATTCAATCAGCTAATAGCGCATGAGATCGCCCATTGTTTCACGGCCTGGAACTTGGAGCGGCAATACCTCGGGTCGGGAACTGCCTCTAAATGGTGGTCGGAAGGTATGGCTGAATATTTCAGCAACGTAGTTTA
>CAIWRB010000379.1 GCA_903914955.1 uncultured Chloroflexota bacterium
CCGTTTTCGATCATGTCAATTTCCTGATCTTCCCAGGAACGCAAACCAACCATGCAAATATCCTGCGGATCAATTCCAAATTCAATACCGCGCCGTAAAACGCAGGCATGCGAAAGTTTTGAGCCGTCGTAATCATCGCACAGATCGGGGTGCGCATCCACCCACAACACACCGAGACGTTGATCTTTATAACGCTCGCGTTGCCCTTGAAGAATGGGAATGGTCACCGAATGATCGCCGCCGAGCAGGATCGGCATATTGGGCAGAGTCGCTACTTTTTGGCAGACCAACTCAAAGTCACGCACAGGATCGGTGATTTGAATGTCGCCCAGATCGCAGACGGTAAAATCCCGCAGGCGAGTCCTGTCTTCGCTGAAAGGAGTCAAATGGCGCGACCAGTAACGCAAGCGTTCAGGCGCGAGCGCTGCGCCTTTGCGGACGCTTGCAAGGCCGTCATAAGGAATGCCAATGATCGAGAAATCTGATTGTGCGGGGGTGAGGTCGGCGCGATGCAGGTCACCCCACAGGCCATGGTTGCCATCAATTGCCATAGGTATGCTCCTTTTTTTTCAATTGTACTCTCGAAAAGTGAGCCTTCCCACGCCTAAAGGCAGGGGCTGACTCAAAAGTTGCGACGTAATTGCAAGAGAACTGTGTTTTTGGAAAATCTATTTTCTGTCAAATAAAGAATAAGTGCCATGTATGATCACCTGATCAACAGAACATGCTCGTGAAATCACGTTTGCGCCGCTTCTTTTGAGAAGTTCATAGGAAAAGGGACTGACTGCTAGGTACGCCAAAAGCTTCCACCAGCCCGGGGCATAAACGCATTGATGTGATCAAGGGGATTTTTCGCTTTTTGCCGGTTCGTTTACCCACGGCATAGTTTAATTCTGGTCTTACTACAGCTTATTTGCTCAAGATGCTGAGAAGTTGATGATTAGCAAATAGATGATATTTACCAACCATGGCTTCTCTTAAAATACCCTCTTCTGCGAGTTGCAGTAAATACCTGCTGGCAGTGGTGTAGTGGACACTTATTTCACTTGCAAGCTTGGTCGGTGTGATCACTGGATATTTAAAAATAGCTTCGACCAGATCGGAGCGAACCAGTTTTTTGTTGTTCATTTTTATCGCGGTCTTGATGGCATCAAACAGAACGGTTATTTTCTTTAAGTCTTCACGAGTTTCGCGTGCTCTTTCATAAAACCCGGTTAGCATGTATTCAATAAAGGTATGCCAATTCCCATCTGTGGTGATCGCCAGCAAATTTCGGTAATACTCACTGCGGTGTTGGTTGATGTATCCGCTGATGTATAAGACTGGAAACTGGAGCAAACCGCTTTGGATTAACTGCAAAACCATTAGGATGCGTCCCGTCCGGCCGTTTCCATCGCGGAAGGGATGGATTGCTTCGAATTGATAATGGGCCAGGATGGCACGGATTAACGGATCGAGTGCGTCATCCGTCGCGTTGACATAATTTTCCCAATTTCCGATCAAGGACGGAATATCGCTGGCAATTGGCGGAGTGTAGAGACTTTCGCGGCTGGACAGGTTGGCAATCTGGTTTTGTTCGCGACGGTAGTTCCCGTTGCCTTCCGGTATCAGTCGGCTTTGAATGCCCGTTATCAGGCGGGAAGAAAGTGAATATTTCTCAAAGTTTTCAAAACCCCAGTTCATGGCCTCTCGATAGCGTAGGACTTCCTTGTCGGGGTGGCGCTGTTCTGCTTCTGGGAAAAGCTGCCACTGCAGCACATCCGCCAGGGTGGTGTTGATGTTTTCAATATTCGAACTGGCCACCGATTCGCGGATTACGACCGGCGCTATCAGCAGCAGCGGATTGGGGATTTGTCCGCAAGCACCTTTCAGCTCAGCCAGTTCCACGCGTGCTTTTAATAACAGATCGCCAAAATCGCTGTTGGTGATCGCAAGTTGCGGGGGTAGGGGTGCAAGTTGGTGTGGATATGTTGGATCGAATGACATATAGCTGTCAATATATCAGTTTTTTTTGAACTATGCAACATATGATTACCATACGTTTTAGAATAGCTTTTTTCAAATGAAATCCATTTGCAATACAGACGCCTGAATCAGGATGCGGCTTTTCCCGCCCGCTACAAATTCAGAGCCAGCAGTCTTTCAAGGATTTGCTCATCATTTAGATCCGCTGGCCAACCATAAGCTGCGAAAACGGCGCTATTCAATTTCCAGTACGCCAGATCGAGACAGGTGAGACGGGCAAAGGTTGTGAATGTGCGCGCGGCCTGGTTCAATCCGTCAGGGTTCAGCCAGCGCTCGCGCATTTCGACCATTTCTTTGGCAGTTAGCACGATGGCTTGCTCGCGCGGGTCGTTGACCGCTTCGCTAAAAGGGGAAGATTTCAAAGCAGGGGGTGATGGAGTATGCAAAATCATTCAATTTGTAGAGTAGCGCGATCAGTTCCTCTCGAGATAAGTCCCCTACCTTTGTCTGTACCATCTCTTGTATCGTGTCCGTTACGACACCGTTTTTCGAAAAAAATCGTGAGCTGTTACGAAAATGCAAATTTTGCTTTTGCATTATATTGACCCGCTTTCCGTTTGCTTTTACAATGAAGACGATGTTGCTGAAATTTGCAGGATTTTTCCGCCCCGATCACGACCCTCCATTTGCGCGCTGAGCACGCGTTGTCAACTTTAAACCTAAATATTTTCGGAGGAAAAATGCCCACAC
>CAIWRB010000380.1 GCA_903914955.1 uncultured Chloroflexota bacterium
AGCTCGATCTTGTGAACTTGCAATTCATGGATGAGGCGCAGGGTATCTGGGTTCGTTGCAGGAACCGCAGTGACATTTTCCTCCCTGCGTTCGCTGAGTTTTTCTTCGGCAGCCTTACGCAATTCAGTCTGCTTGCGCAGTTCAAAGGCTTTTGTAATCTCTTTACGGCGAAGGATGGATTTTACCCGCCCGAGTAATTCATCTGTACTAAATGGTTTTGTGATGTAGTCATCAGCGCCATTTTTCAGGCTGGTCACCTTGGTCTTTTCATCTGTTCGGGCAGTCAGGAGGATGAAGGGAATGTTAACTGTGGAATTGTGTTTGGAAAGAATTCGCAAAACCTCTGAGCCGTCAGGGGTCGGCATCATCATGTCTGAAATGATCAGGCTTGGGGAGCTCTCCAATGCCAGTTGAATTCCATCAGTTCCATTGGTGGCTGTTATAACCTCATACCCTCCACGTTTGAGGATTTCAGAAACCCCCATTAGGAGACTACGATCATCGTCTATAACAAGTATCAGTGATGAAACATTCATGATTTTATCCACCTTTTGTTCAAAAAACGGTTTGAATATTATTAATAAATTTTGTAAGACAACGTAATTCTTCTGATGCCTCTTTCATTATATACCCAATAACTTTTATTAATTCCGCAATGCGTTGTGCATGACCTTTGTTAAGAACTATCTATTACCCACAACTTGGATGTGATGATCAGCAATCAGAGCCCAAGTTCCAGCCAAATCTTGTAGTCTTTTCCAACCGCGCCAGACAACGACAATACCCGGTTCTCCATCGGACTTGCGTCCCAAGAAGCCACCGAGTTGTGCAATCCAACGAACGGCTTGATGAGTAGATGGGATTATTTTTGGAAGCACAGATGTTTTGTGTATTCGCATGTAAAGCGCTTGCCATTCAATTGTAGTCAAGACCGTGGTGCAAGGCGACAGCGGATCTGTGCGGTTGATATAGGTCAGCCATTGCAAACGCCATGCCACTACGCACATTAACGCAATGTAGTTTTTGAGACGAGCGGCAGTTTGTAAACGACAATCTTCAACACGACAACCGGATTTGATGATTTTATGAAAGACTTCAATTTGCCAGCGACAGCAGTACCACTCAATCACTTGTACCCCTTGGAGAAAATCATTGACAGTGGTGTTGGTGAGCAACAGCCACTCGATTGGCTCTTTGAGATTGGCAGGCGGATTTTCTTCACTCACCAAAATAGCAGTGAGTGTGACGGACGGCAACTTCTTTTGTTCTGGACGCCAAGGCGGTAGAAATTTCACGGTGCAATATCGAACCGTTACACTGGCTTGGCGCGTTTCTCTTTTATCATTGCCAACAATGTCTATCGTGAGTTCTCCAGCCTTTTTTTGGCTTTCAACCTTTGCCCATAGTTTTTTGGTCTCTTCATCTAATCGCCGATCCGTGTTCGCACGCACCAATAAGTCGGCATGCTGCTCTTGCGTCATCACAAACATCTCATAGATATCCGCTTCACGGTCGCACACCGTCACCACTTGTGTACCTTCAGGCTTCAGCGCAATCGTTTGTTGAAAGGCTTCTATCCAGCGATAACTTTCCTTCTCTTCAATCGGCAGTTTCAGGTTTTCAGCCGCAGTATGCGATGCCTCGCCGATGGGTCGTTCAAAAAACGCTTGTGTCAAAACACCTAATGGCAACCCTCGCGTCGTAACTACCAACGTTGTGTGCATGCCGAACCCTCGTTGCTTTTGTTCCTTCTTTCCGATTTCTCCCAAGCCTTCCGTTTGCGGATGATGGGTGTAATTCAAAAAGCTCGTATCTTGTATGGCTAATACCAACGCATGCTTTTTCATACGCTTCACGGTTCTTCCACTATGTGGCGCTATAATTTTTTTCGGTGTCACTTTCGGATTATCAAAAAAACGATACGCTGCTTTTGTATCCGTCCAATCTTCACTCGCTTGATTGATTGTATCCGTCGGTTGTTGTTCCAAGTCGCTGGCTATTTTTTCACAGCGCTTGTTCAAGCGTTTGTCTTGAAGTTTGACTTTCGAAAATTCTTCTGCTGTCCATGATAGATCGCCGCTTTTCTTCTTGTTCGCCAATGTTCAATTCGCTCCCGTTTGTGGTTTTTATCCGTAGTCTACCCCGTTTTTACTCGAGATGTGGGTAATAGACAGTTGTTAAGAAACTGTAGGGCACGATTTAGCATGCCGGGGGCGGGTGTAAATGAAGTAATAAATTAGTCTGTGATCTGGCTCTAATGAAAGCGCTCCTCTGTCCTTCGGACACTTGCTGGGCTTAGGTACTATCCTCCCCCAAATCCCCATGCAGCGGGTTGAGGGAGGGCGGGGTAGTTTCGATACGCCCTACTCGAAGAGCATTCGGGGCTACTCAACCACTGTTCGATGGCTCAAACAGGCCATTACTGCAAGGGACGCATAGCTTACGGGTACTTTAGGAATCTCCAGGTGGGTATACAAAAAGGACCTCCAAGAATTGGAGGTCCTTTTTTGCCCAACCATGAGGGGGAATTGTTGATTTCGTGCCATATTTAGGTGCCCCAGCCAGGAGTCGAACCCGGAACCTACTGATATGAAGTCTCAATTTGCTCTATTAGGGAGGCGGTTGGCAGGAATGGCGTGATCAGGGATTGATCGATGTCGCGGGTGTAGAGTTCTACCATTTGGATTTGTGACCAACGACCTGCAACTTGAACGATTCGGGAGGGCGCGCCAAGGATCGTAGTAAGGGTGGCGAAGGATCGGCGGAGGTCATGCGGGGAAATTTTGAAGCCAAGAGATTTTCCCCAATAACGCATTATTGTATTCATCCCTTCCCGTTTTAGTTCGTGTCCTTTGCAACTGAAATGAAGGGAATAGAAGATGGTTTTATATTTGGGATCGCGGAACGCGAGCCATTTATAAATGCAATTTGCCGTCGCGGGGGAATAAACCGCATTTGCCCATTGCCCGCCTTTTACAATGACCGAGAGAGTTCTGTTATCAAGGTCAAAATCTTTTGGTGTGAGCCTGCATAATTCACTGCATCTGAGCCCGGTGTCGAGCGCAAGAGCGGCAATGGCCAGATCACGCGCGCCTTTGGGAGTGTGTGGGTTGAACATGGCAAGCAGGTCGCGTGCTTGATCCATGGATAAAGTCCGCTGGCGGCGTGGCGCTATTTTTTTCAAGCGGGTATTGAGGGCGGGATGAGTATTTCCATATTTCCAGCGCAGGTATTTTTTGATGGTGTTAAGTGCGAGACATTGAGTCGAATTACCCCATGTGATCTTAGATTTTAGATAATTGAGGAGGTCAGCGGATTGCCAATCGGATAGCGGCAAGCCTTCAAGGTTGATCAGGATACTGGCGTATTTGGCTTTTGTGGTTTCGGCGAAGGGGTGCGATGATAGGAAGTTTTCAATTGATGTATCCATAGTGGGCTCCTAAATTTGAGTTGTAATAATCGGGTGGTAATTTTTCCCCCGTTGTTCTCGCCGTTGACGCGGTGAGTGTGTAGCGAATAGGGTTAAAAAAAAGGAGGCAATTGTATGGTTATGTAAGGTGCAAGGGAATTACTCGCCTTGTGGGAGATTTCGGATCAGGCACAAGACGAGCAATTATTTATATTCTATCACCATATAAAAAGGAGATTTCGGATGAATGAATTACTTAAGACGATCGGTAAGATTTTTTTCTATATATTTATATTGGCTGTGGCGGGCTGGACTGCGAGTTTGACCCTGGCTGAGGTGCGGGTCATATTGCCGAATGACGCGGTGACTCCATGGTTCGCGCTGGCTTTGTTCGATGGCGGTGCGCTGGTGTGGCTGTTGGCATTTACGGGTCACGCGAAGGGGATACCACAACGAGCGGTAGCACTGCTGCTGTTGGTCATGGATCTGGTTGGAGTCATTGTGTTAAGCGCGGGGAGATTAATGACAGGCGGACAACAATTGATAGAGGTATCTCAAACAATGGGGGCGAATATGGTGTATGCGTTAATCGTGGCAACGGTGATCAATCTGGTTGCTATTTACGCGTTCCATATTGCGGACCCGGACACCATGGAAGCGATAGACTTTCAGACTTTGGACGACAAGATAAAGCAGGAAGCCTTGAAACAAGCGAAGGTCAATATTGAGGGAGAGGTACAACAGTTGGGGGCGATCCTTGCGGCGCGGGCAACGGGCAGGCTGAAATATAACCTGCGGTTGCCGATGAATGACGGGGAAGTGAGCCAAGTATTGGAAGGTGAAGTAGTGCAAGCGGCTACGCCGATCGGAGTCCCTGCGTGGATGTTGAATTTCGGAAGGAAAAAATCAAAAGCGGAAAACACTGTTATTGGAAATGAGCAGACTGCCGCGCCGAGAGAAGTATCCGCAAAAGGTGAGGGAGTTTTTACCGAGGGCGGGACTATATCCGCAGAGTAATACCGCCTTTGATGGGAATCCTCTGCGGAATAAGCGCTTTGATGGCAGGGCATTGGGAAATCATATTGGTAATGGCGGGTTTGATATTCGTAATCGGGATCTTAGGAATGGTAATAAGCGCAAGAAATTTGAGATAGTTTGTGAATGGTGCGGTGAGAGGAAACGGACGGCTGATCGGAAGACTCGCTGGTGCGGGGATCGGTGCAGGGTTTACGGGCATCGAGAGAAGGTAAGAAACAGGGCAGGAATGAGGAAAATGTAACGGTACGTGCCGTAACAGAAACTGAGTCGGGGTGTGGAATGTAATCCACGCCCCGGCAGGAGCAGGCTGATGGGTAGAAGAATTATATTTCCGAAAAAAGAAATGTGGGCTATGCGGGCTTCAAATTGGGAATTTCATTACGCGAATCGGCGGCTCGCGCAGATGTATCCTGAATACGATCGGGTGAGGGCTGTCAATGCGATCATGCGGGAAGTGCCTGAGCCAGAGATGATCATGAACGGCGCGTTGTTGGATGGGATCGAGAATTTGCGCGGTACGAATTGGGCTATTGAAAATCTGATGTTTATGAATACAAGCCGGCATTTGATGTGTATATGGTATTGGTCTGGAGAGGGTTGGATGGAATTGGTAAGGAGATTTCAGAGGTTGCCTGAGATCACACATGATTATTACCTGATATATGACAAGGAATATGATGCGGTTCGGTACGCGCCGTCATTGGATACGTTCTCATGGGGTGGGAATAGGCGGGATCTGGCGCAATTAAGCGAAAGCAGGAAATTGTTAGATAAATTAAAAGTTGAGGGTAAGTAGGGTGAATTTCAAGTTCAAGCAGACAAATTTCAAGTTGAAGTCAAGTTCAACTAGGCAAATTTCAAGTTCAAGTCAAGTTCAAGTCAA
>CAIWRB010000381.1 GCA_903914955.1 uncultured Chloroflexota bacterium
ATAATTAACATCTAATCCCAACGATGGAATTACCTTGTCAAGAGCTTCGCAAACCCTATCAACTTCGAGGTAGCCATCGATACCACTCAGAATCCTGGTTGTAACTTCAAAACCGGCAGTAGAGTCATACTCCACGTTCCAGATACTACAGTCTTTGAGAAATCCGCTCTCGACTCCCGAATAACCACCGATTGGCTCCTCTGCGACAAATTCTGTTGCCGAGCGAATGGCACTCAATATTTCAGCTGCGATGTCCCACCACTCTGGATCGGAGGGCTCAATGTCGGGCATATCAGGGCACATCAACTCAAACTCAATGCCGAAGGTTTGCCCGCGGCGAAACCACAAGCCTTGAATACTGGCAGGCAAGGACGGATCTTCAGGAACCCATGTCGGAAGCCCTTCAGGGTCAAATCCATGATATTGTTTTCTACGACTTGAATTATCAGGAATACCATCAATCTGCGTTCTATTTGGCCCTGCGCCGCGGAAATAAGTTTTAGCGGTGATAAGTAAATCAATGTGACTTTTAATGTTGTCAGTGAATTCAACGATATAAAAGTCTGATTTTCCCGGATGTTTTCGAGTCCCCCGTCCAATCATCTGAGCAAAGAGGATGTCACTCGTTGTCGGACGGCAAAGGAAAATACTTTTAATCACTGGCAGATCAATTCCCTGTGTCAACATTTCGACCGTTACAAGGACGCGAACAGACTGATTGCAGAATTCTTCTAAAAATTGCTCCCTCTGTTTTTCTGGAACTCCGCTGTGAATTGGTGCGACCGCAACACCGACTGATTGGAAAGCTTGAACAAGAAGATCAGCATGCTCGACATTGCAAGCAAATATCAAAGTCTGTCCGAATTTATGAGAACAAGCGATGTAATGTTCCGTAATTAAACGGTTCCGTTTTGGGTTGGTACTTAGTTCCCTGAGAGATCGTGTGTCGAAATCTCCATGAAAATCAATACCCGGCATCCAGTCGATACCGGTATCAACTGGTTCATCGATAATTGGTTTCGCCAGATACCCACCATTTAAGAGAGTCAGTAGTGGTAGATGATAAGCAACATAGAAGACACCATTATTAAGTGGCGTAGCTGTTAGGCCAAGGACATGTGTCTTATTTTGTTCGCAATTTCCCAAAATAAGCCGACCCATTTTGCTGGTCTGAGACCAATGGCACTCGTCCCAGATGAGGAGTGAGGCTGTAAACTGGTTACGGTTGGATCTTAAAAGTTCATAATAAGTATGAACCGTGGTTAGCACGACACCATCAAAGTCCATGCCTAAATTCACTTCCGGAATTGGCAGTTTGTTGCTATCGCCACCGAACCTGGCTATAGGTACCCAGCTCTTAAGATCCGAAAAATGGTCACAGGCCTGTTGGAGATGCCGCCATTTTGGCGCAATCCAGATAACGCGAATTTTAGCGCCCATATTTCGCCACCCATTCTGCTACCAGGTTGACAGCGACAAAGGTTTTGCCGCCGCCTGTTGCGAGTGAAAGGCAAACGGGATCTTTTTTTTGATGGAGTGCCGCCCAGAGTGCGTCAAAAGCTTCAACCTGATAATCCCGAGCTTGACGGGGCTCAGTGGCAGATTCATTAGTGGTTTGTGCTTCTAAAGGGCGTGTCATTTTGCACCCCCAGCTTGACGGTTGTGGATCCAGTCAAGAAGAAGAGCCTGCAGATGGTTGCTGTCAATTACAGAACCGCAGCCCTGACAATAAGAAGAAAACTCGACAGAATCGGTTGCTGTTAAGTCACCTATCTGAAAATATGAATTCAACGCAATTACTCCAATAGTACGGTCGAGAGAGTAAAGAATGTCAGTAATATCGATGACTGCTCCACATCCATCGCACGTCTCAAGTTTGTCCGCATCGTCCAAGCCGGACTTACAGGTCGATACTGAATTGATAGGAGGGTCAATCGAAGACCGGAGGTAACTGCCTATTGCATCCAAGTCATCAGCGTAATTCCGACAGGAGTCACAAAGAATAAGTAGTATATCTGCTTGCGGGGCCTCATCCATTAGTTGGAAGGATTCATTCTTGAATTGAAGGACAGACAGACAGAATTCCACAATATTATCTCCATAGTGGATGTCCGATCCGCAGCCATCGCACTTGCAAATTATTGAATTATGAGTTTTCATTTTCATGTGCTACCTCCAGAATTTCAGTGATTTTAGATTTGCGGCCTCGGCGTTTTCCTGGCTTTGGCATCGCAACAGGAGTTGGGATGTATGGGGTTGCTGCCAGTTGTTCCAACCAAGCATCCACCAGCGCCTCGTCCCAGAAGAT
>CAIWRB010000382.1 GCA_903914955.1 uncultured Chloroflexota bacterium
AAAAAGCCATAGAAGAGACGATCGAGCTTAGCCGCGCTAAAATCCTGGAACCGTATCTGACCCAGCGCCTCACCAAAGGAGGTGCCATCGTGGATATCTGGATGACCGCCACCGCGCTGGTGAATGAGACCGGGCAGATGTATGCGGTTGCAACCACAGAACGGATGAACGAATTTTAATGGGTCTCCTCATCCCCAACCCTGCCTCCAGTAAATTTTGATCTTCCGATATAATGGCGCCAAGGTAAAAAACACATGGCAAAAAAAGTAGATACAAAGAAATATCCTGAAGATCCATTTGACGTCACCGCTGAACTTCTCCGTCAGGCGGAAGAGATCCTTCAGCAAAACCCCTCCGATTTGAAGGCGCGCGCGAGGAGGGTGATAACGCCCGCTGAAATACTGGAGGCGGTGACGAAGCTCAGGATCCACGAGATCGAGCTCGAGATGCAGAACGAAGAGCTGCGCCGCGCGCAGGTGGAACTTCATGATCTAAACATTCGATATTATGAACTGTATGACCTGGCGCCGGTTGGTTACCTGACCGTCACCGAAAAAGGGCAGATCCTCAGTGCCAACCTGACCGCCACCCGGCAGCTCGGCATGGTGCGGGAGAGACTCCTCACACAACGGTTCAGCCGCTTCATCATCAAAGGAGATCAGGATATTTACTACCTGCTCCGCATAAAGCTGATCAAGACCAGAGAGCCACAGACCTGCGAATTGCGAATGATGAATGAGGATGGATCGCTGTTCTGGGCGAAGCTGGAAGCCAGCACCGACCAGGCTGAAGCAGGCAAAAAACAAGAAATTATATTGCGCATCGTGCTGGTGGATATTTCTGAGCTCAAAGATAAAGAGCAGAATTTGAATACAGCCCGCTGGCGGATACAAAATATGATCGAAGGCACCGAGTTGGGCAGCTGGGAATGGAATATTCAGACCGGCGAGACGGTCTTCAACGACCAATGGGCCCGGATCATCGGATATACCCTCGAAGAATTGGCGCCCATAAGCATCAAGACCTGGGAAAAGTTTTCCCATCCCGATGATTTCAAGAAATCTAATGAACTTCTGGCGCGGCATTTCGCGGGCGAACTTCCCACGTACCACTTTGAAAGCCGTATGAGGCATAAGGATGGTTACTGGGTTTGGGTGCTGGATCGTGGTCGTGTTTTCACCTACGGCGCGGACTGTAAACCTCTGTTGATGTTCGGTACTCACGCCGACATCACCGAACGCAAACTGGCGGAAGAAGCGCTGCACGATAGCGAGGAAAAATATCGCCTCTCAGAGCTGGAATTAAAGGAAGCTCAGGCAATCGCCCACGTTGGAAGTTGGAAATGGTACATTGAAACGAACGAGGTCACCTGGTCTGATGAAATGTTCCGCATATTTGGAATTGATAAAAATTCCTACAGCGGGCAGCTCGCAGATGCGATCGCAAAAGTAGTCCTCCCTGAAGATCTGCATATTGTTATGCCATCCAACGCCCCGTTGATCGCTGAGAAAAAGCCGATCGAGTATCGTATCGTCCTGCCGGATGGAACGATCCGGTTTATATGGGCGAAGGCAGGCGACTCCGTTTTTGATGAGAAAGGGAAGGTGGTCTTCATGGTAGGCACAGCGCAGGATATCACCGAGCGCAAAGAGCTCGGGGAGGCGCTGGAAGTTGAAAAAGAGATCCTGGTGAAGTTGCTTTCGGTGTCTGAAGATTTTCTGAGTAATTCCGAAACTGAGATCGATTATCAAAAGATAACCAATAATCTTCTAATGATCACCGGCGCGCAATACAGCATTTTCAACATGTATGAGGAAAACGGAAGAGATTTCCAAACATTGGCAATATCCGGCATCAGCGATCATATCCAAAAAGCATCTGTCATGTTTGGTTTCGATCTGATCGGGAAAAAATGGCCGTACGACGAGAAGCGGGCTGCAAAGATCCAGGACAATGCCATTACTTGTTTGGCTGCTCTTTCTGACCTGACCGAAAACGGCATCTCCAAACCCATGATCGTGTTGATGGAAAAATTCTTCAAACTTGGGGAAGTGGTGGTCGTAAAAATTTTGGTAAACGAGAAAGTTCTTGGCGATTTCACCCTGATCATGGCTGGTGGAAAAAGATTTACCGCAGATAATCCTGTTTCCATTTATGCCCGCCAGGTGGGCCTGCTGATACAGCGCAAGCAGGCTGAAGCAAAGCTCCTCCGCGCTCAGGAAGAACTCCAACAATCCTATTTGCGTGAACAGCAGCTTGCAAGCATCGATGGATTGACCGGCATCAACAATCACCGCTCGCTGTTGAAACTGGCCGAGCGCGAGTTCGATGTCGCCATGCGTTATCAACCGCCGCTCAGTATGATGTTCTTTGATATTGATAATTTCAAACAGATCAACGACACCTTCGGGCACGGAGTGGGCGATGACGCGCTAAAAAATACCATCCAGGCTGTTTGCGGCAAACTCCGTTCTGCCGACCAGATCGGGCGCTATGGCGGTGATGAATTCGTCATCCTGTTACCACAAACCAGCGCGCAGGATGCGCTGCCCCTCGCTGAACGCATCCACGCCAGCGTTGCTGAAATGCGATTGGACACCGATCGAGGTGTGCTCACTCTCACGATCAGCATCGGTATCGCTCAATCGCTCCACGGTACACCGCAAGTGGAAGCGGATACGGTAGAAGCTCTGCTCCACCGCGCCGATATGGCATTGTATGCCGCCAAACAAGCCGGGAAGAATTGCACCAAGATCTACGATGAAGCGATACCAATCAAAAAATAAAAAGCCTGACGCAAAGCGGCGTTATGGATAATTCCCCACATCCCCAACCCTTCACTAAAAAGGGTTGGGGGGCGCGCTCCAGAAGTGATGTAGAAAATATCCACGGTAAAGTTTTTGGGGGTTTCAAAAAAAAGAACACAGCCTCATCTGCAAAACAAGCCATTCACGTTTTCATAAATTTGAACGAATCATGTTAAACTGTTTCGCATGACGCTCCCATTTCCCCCAACTGGAAAATCAAAAGATGAAGTCCTTGCCGCCATGCGCACCGCGCGCGAT
>CAIWRB010000383.1 GCA_903914955.1 uncultured Chloroflexota bacterium
TAATGTAGTGATCATTGGTGCGTTGACCGCGATGCTGAATTTGCCGATGGATAGTGTGTTGGAAGCAGTGGAAGCTCGAGTGCCAGAACGGTATTTGGAAGTGAATCGCAAGGCTTTTCGCGCGGGCATGGAAGCGGCTGCCGCCAATATTTAGGAGGTTGTATGATGACCAGACCAACGAGGTTTTTGTTGGCCTGGTTTTTTTATTTAAAAGATCACCCGTGAAATTCGCAACGAAGGACGAATTCTAGGGTTTTTTCAGTCATGCAGAAACACTTATTGATTCATCTGAATTATCCAAAGAATCCCAGGAGCCTGGAAAATCAATGACTGAAGCACGCATTGAAGCCGCAAGACGAGAAGCAGAACTGGGTGGTGGCCTGGCGCAGATTGATAAACAACACGCTAAAGGCAAACAAACTGCCCGCGAACGGATTAATACCTTACTTGATCCTGGAACTTTTAATGAGACGGACCAATTTGTAACCCACCGCGCGGTAGGATTTGGCCTGGAAAAAGCACATCCGGCGACAGATGGCGTTGTAACTGGATGGGGTAAAGTTGATGGTCGGATTGTGTATGTGTATGCTCAGGATTTCACGATCTTAGGTGGGTCTTTAGGCGAGAGCCATGGTTTGAAGATTGCACGTTTGATGGATCTGGCATATCAAAATGGCGCGCCTGTCATTGGCATCAATGACTCGGGTGGTGCCCGCATTCAGGAAGGCGTCGATTCGCTGGCTGCGTATGGGGAAATTTTTTACCGCAATATGCGCGCCTCGGGTGTAATTCCTCAGATATCGGTGATCCTTGGGCCCTGTGCGGGTGGGGCGGTTTATTCTCCGGCCATCACTGATTTCATTTTCATGGCTGAGAAAAATTCCTATTTATTTATCACTGGCCCAGAAGTTATTAAAACAGTGACCGGGGAAGACGTTGATTTTGAGACGCTGGGTGGGGCTTATGTGCATGGCGGCAAAAGCGGCGTGGTCCATTTTACGGATCCGAGCGAGGAAGCTGTATTGGCCAGAGTGCGCTGGCTGCTTTCCTATTTGCCATCCAATAACCTGACGCCGCCGCCTTACCGGCCGTCGACCGATGTGGCAAACCGTATGGTTGGGCGTCTTTCCGAAATTGTGCCTGACGATCCGCAGAAACCCTATGATATTCACGATGTTATTGCGGAATTGGTAGATGGTGGAGAGTTTTTGGAAGTACAACCAGACTATGCTGAGAATATCGTAATTGGTCTGGCGCGAATGGATGGACATCCGGTTGGGATTGTGGCCAATCAACCTGCGATTTATGCAGGTGTGTTGGATATCAATTCCTCAGACAAAGGTGCACGGTTTATTCGCTTCTGCGATGCTTTCCATATTCCATTGGTGACATTGATTGACACGCCGGGGTTCTTGCCTGGAACCGATCAGGAATATGGCGGGATTATTCGACATGGCGCTAAAATGATTTTTGCCTACGCAGAGGCTTCGGTACCGAAGGTGTCGATTATTTTACGA
>CAIWRB010000384.1 GCA_903914955.1 uncultured Chloroflexota bacterium
CAGTCCGTTGCTGGAAAAACTGCCTACAGGGGCGTTTAGAGACGGGATGCAAGCCCACTTGGCTAAAATAACCGGGCACGGGAAAGCGACTCCCAGCCGAAACAAATCGCATCCGCATACCCAATCGATCCAAAGGGCTTCCACGGAAAAAGCCAAACCTTCCCCGTTGCGCATTATTCTGGCTTTGTTAATACAAAACCCCGAATTTTATTCCCTAGTCGATGCCGAAGCGCGGTTTGAGTTGGAGCGGGACGACAAAGCCGGTCCGTTTGCGGCAAAACTATTCTCCATCCTTCAAGCAAGGCCGGATATTCACTGTGGCGGCATACCGGAGCATTTCCGAGGCGAGGCGGAATATGGGCTGGTGTTGAAGCTGAGCGTATTGGAAATCCCCCTGTCGGATACCGATGCACGGACTGAATTCGATGCCACGCTCGAAAAATTTGTTTCGCAACAAAAAGAGATGCTAATTGCGCAACGCTTGGAATGGCTGGAAAAAAAAGCCGATCGGATTGGCTTTGCTGGGCTGGACGAAACTGAGCGCGAAGAATATCGCCGTTTGGCGAGAAAAAGATAAAGCTTACTGACGCTGCAAGACCGGCTCGGTTTTAAAAACCGAGTCGGTCTGACTTATCCAAATAGATTGAATTTGCCAATTCACAATAGCAAGCTAAAATATAATTTCCAATTTCAGGAAAATTCCATCGGGCGAGTGAGTTCATGAAACAAGAACAGCAGCAAGCGCAACTCAAGGAACTCATTGCCAAGGGCAAGATGCAAGGGTTCCTTACCTATTCCGAAATAAACGACCACTTGCCTGACGGTTTAGTCGAACCGGAACAAATGGAAGAAGTGATCGCCATGATCAATGAAATGGGGATCGAAGTACTTGAAGTGCTGCCGGATGAAGTCGAGCTGCTTGCCGATAGCTCCAATGTCATTGAAAGCGATGACGATGTAGACGAAATAGCGGCTACATTGGCCTCATCGGTGGATACTACAACTGGCCGCACCACTGACACGGTGCGCATGTATATGCGCGAGATGGGTACAATTGAACTCCTCAATCGCGAGGGCGAGTTAGGCATCGCCAAACGTATTGAAGAAGGTGCCAGCCAAGCGGCGTGGGAACTGGTCCGTTTCGTCGCTGCCATGGAACACTTTATCAAAGCATTTGATCGAGTCGAAGCGGGAGAAGCGCGCCTGACCGATTTGATCTCTGATTTTTATGACCCTAGCCAACCTCAAGAACTGTTGATTGATGAAGAAGTAGAAATTATCGAGGAAACAGAAACCGGGCCCGACCCCACATTAGTCAAGGAAAAGCTGGATGCATTCAGCAAACAACTAAAGACCGCCGTCAAGACACAGTGCAAATACGGCCCTCGTCACGAAAAAACCCGGCAAGCATTTGAATCATTAGCCACCAGCTTCCTTGAATTCAAAAAAACGCCCCAATTCTTCAAAGAGTTATTTGATATTTTGCACTCCGTGGTGGGTAAAATCCGCATACAGGAAAAACTCATCTTTGATTTGGCTGTCAACAAAGCTAAAATGGACAGGGCTGATTTCCTAAAAACCTTCTTTGGCAACGAAAGCAACCCGGTTTGGCTGACCAATCATTTGTCCTCCGGCAAATACTATATCGAGCCTTTGTCCCAATATAGGAATGAAATAAAACAGGCGCAAAGCGAGCTTTTCAAGATTGAGAAGGCAAATGGCATAAGCATAGTCGAAACCAAGGAAATCTATCGTCGAGTGTCGATTGGCGAGACTCAGGCCCGTCTAGCCAAGCGTGAGATGATCGAAGCCAATCTTAGATTGGTAATTTCCATCGCAAAGAAATATACTAATAGGGGTTTGCAGTTCCTCGACCTGATTCAGGAAGGTAACATCGGGTTAATGAAAGCGGTGGATAAGTTCGATTATCGGCGTGGCTATAAATTTTCGACCTATGCCACTTGGTGGATACGGCAAGCAATAACCCGATCCATTGCTGATCAGGCACGAACCATTCGTATTCCTGTCCACATGATCGAGTCGATCAACAAGCTGAACCGGATAACACGGCAGATGTTGCAAGAGATGGGACGGGAACCCTCAGCGGAGGAGTTGGCTGAAAAAATGGAAATGTCCGAAGAAAAAGTGCGCAAAGTTTTGAGAATCGCCAAAGAGCCTATCTCAATGGATAACCCCATTGGTGACGACGAAGAATCCCATTTGGGAGACTTCATTGAAGACTCTCATATCCTATCGCCTGTGGAATCGGCCACTGCCTCCGGGCTTCGTGAAACCACCCGGCAAGTTCTGGAGGGGCTTACGGAGCGTGAGGCGAAAGTGTTGAAAATGCGCTTCGGCATTGGTATGAGCAACGACCACACCTTGGAAGAGGTTGGCAAACAATTTGACGTTACCCGCGAACGCATTCGCCAAATCGAGGCCAAAGCGTTACGC
>CAIWRB010000385.1 GCA_903914955.1 uncultured Chloroflexota bacterium
CAGCCTGACCTGAGAAGCCGGCCACTTTGGTGATCGCCGCTGTCAATGTCGTCTTGCCATGGTCAATGTGTCCCATGGTGCCCACATTTAGATGCGGTTTGTTGCGGTCAAATTTTACCTTCGCCATTTGAATAACTCCTTAAGTAGAAAAGAACAATTATGCTTTTAAGATTTCTTCCGCCACTGACTGCGATACCGGCGCGTAGTGGTCAAATTCCATATTGAAGACACCGCGTCCCTGCGTAGCAGAACGAAGTTGGGTAGCGTACCCAAACATTTCCGCCAATGGAACCATCGCCTTGACTGCCTGAGCATTACCAAGTCGAACTTCCATACCCTGAATCAAACCACGGCGACTGTTGATCTGTCCCATTACATCACCAAGGTATTCTTCCGGCACTACAACTTCAACCTTCATCATCGGCTCGAGCAAAATAGGGTGACCTTTTTGCACACCTTCTTTGAAGCCTAAAATGGCGGCCATCTTGAATGCCATTTCGCTTGAGTCAACCTCATGGAAAGAGCCATCAATCAACGTGACTTTTATGTCAACAACCGGATATCCAGCAAGAACACCACCCTCAGCGGCCTCTTTAACACCTTTTTCAATTGGGTTAATGTATTCTTTGGGAATGGAACCGCCCACAATTTTGTTTACGAATGCGATACCACTACCGCGTTCGCCCGGTTCGAGAGAGAATACGACATGGCCGTATTGACCCTTACCGCCAGATTGTTTGGCGTATTTGTAATTAACTTCCTTAACCGCTTTGGTGATCGACTCGCGAAATGCAACGCGTGGAGCGCCTACATTTGCCTGCACCCTAAATTCGCGCAACAAACGATCTACGATAATATCAAGGTGTAACTCACCCATGCCTCTCAGGATGGTCTGACCGGAGTCTTCGTCAGTGTTTACATGAAGTGTGGGATCTTCCTCAGATAACTTGCGGAGGGCTTCTCCCATTTTTTCTTGATCAGCAGAACTCTTGGGTTCAATTGCAATAGAGATAACTGGTTCTGGGAAAGAAATTGTTTCAAGGACAAGCGGCTTTGTATCACAAAGAGTATCGCCAGTGAAACTATCTTTGAAGCCCAACACAGCTCCGATATCTCCGGAAAGTATTTCGGCAACATCTTCGCGATGATCGGCATGCATACGGATCAAACGTCCGATACGCTCTTTCTTTCCCTTTTTAGTGGAATTTTGAACTGTTTGACCCTGACTCAAAACGCCAGAGTAAACGCGAACATATGCAAGACGACCCACATAAGGATCGGTTACGATCTTGAATACCAAGGCACTTAGCGGGGCATCATCCTGAGCGAAGATATCAAAAGTATTTTCTGGGTTGCCTGGTTCAGATACTGTTAGAGTTGGTTTGTCCGCTGGAGAAGGAAGGTAATCAATTACCGCATCCAGCAAAACCTGTACGCCCTTGTTCTTTAAGGAAGAGCCACAAAATACAGGAGCAGTCTTATTGGCAAGTACTCCCTTACGAAGTGCAAGTTTGAGTTCGTCGATGCTAATTTCCTGAACTTCAAGGAACTTCAAGGTCAGTTCATCGTCAAGTTCAGCGATCTTCTCCACCATTTTGGCGCGAGCTTCTTTAGCTTGTTCTTTCAAATCATCTGGAATTTCAACAATTTGCGGATCTTTTCCCAGATCATCTTCCCAAATAACAGCCTTCATAGTGAGAAGGTCTACTACGCCTTTGAAGGTTGCTTCAAAGCCAATGGGAATCTGCATCGGGATCGGGTTTGCACCTAAGCGATCGATTATCGTTTCAATCGTTCGCTCAAAGGAAGCACCCACGCGATCCATCTTATTTACGAAACAAATACGCGGCACGCCATAGCGATCTGCCTGACGCCAAACAGTTTCTGATTGCGGCTCCACGCCCTGTACTGCGTCGAAGACCACAACCCCACCGTCTAAAACACGCAAGGATCGCTGGACTTCTGCCGTGAAGTCAATATGACCGGGCGTATCAATAATATTAACTTGATAGCCTTTCCACTCCGCTGATACAGCCGCCGAAACGATGGTAATACCACGTTCGCGTTCCTGAACCATCCAGTCGGTTACTGTTGTACCATCGTCAACAGAGCCGATGCGATGTGTCATGCCGGTATAGAACATGATACGCTCAGTGGTTGTTGTTTTCCCGGCGTCGATGTGGGCAATAATGCCTATATTTCTGTATTTTTCCAGCGGATGCTCGCGTCCCATACTAACTACTTCCTTAAAAAATTATTTAAATCTAGACTCGATAATGGGAGAAGGCGCGGTTTGCTTCGGCCATCTTGTGTGTTTCATCCCGCTTACGAATGGCTGAGCCTGTTTCGTTAAAAGCGTCAATCAACTCTGAAGCAAGTTTGTCTGAAAAAGACTTGCCAGAACGGTCATTCGCAGAAGAAAGAATCCAGCGAAGCGCCAAGGTCATACGCCGGTCTGAGGAAACTTCCATTGGCACCTGGTAGGTTGCACCACCCACGCGACGCGGGCGAACTTCCATCGCAGGACCGACATTTTTAAGCGCACCATCAAAGACATCCAGAGGATTCTTTTCAGTACGCTCTTTGATCAAATCCATTGCGCCATAAATCAAACGAAGAGCTGTGCTTTTCTTGCCGCTCTTCAAAACATGCTGAACCATGGTCTGCACGCTGATGCTGTTATATCGGATGTCGGGAAGGATTTCCCGTTTTTCAGGTTTTGCTCTACGCATGTATACTACTCCATCTATTGATTACTTCGGACGCTTTGCGCCATACTTTGAACGGCCTTGCTTACGATTGGCAACGCCGGTGGTATCGAGAGAACCGCGCACAATATGATAACGAACACCTGGCAAGTCTTTCACACGGCCGCCACGCACCAACACTACGGAGTGCTCCTGCAACTGGTGGCCTTCGCCAGGGATATAAGCCGTGACTTCAATTCCGTTCGTCAAACGCACGCGGGCGATCTTGCGCAACGCTGAGTTCGGTTTCTTGGGAGTCATGGTGCGGACAACGGTACAAACACCGCGTTTCTGCGGCGCGCCCTTATCCTGCCTGACACGACGCTGCTTAAAACTGTTCAATGTGAACTGCAGTGCGGGAGCCTTGCTTTTTGTCTTATTATTTTTGCGGCCTTTGCGGACCATTTGATTTACTGTCGGCACATTCGCCTCCGATTACAAAATCTTTCAAGATTACACTTCGATATTCGCAAGAAACGAGACCATCAACAACTTTTTCTGATGGCCTCATTTGTGGTTACCAATTGAGTCGAGTGGGGGGAAGTAAAGCCACTCTTGCTTTCTGGGCAACGGCTGAATAGTTTATCACGCCAAATGAGTCGAGTCAATAGAAAAGCTCTACTTCTTTCTACTTTGATGCTCTCCAAGACTCAGCAACCCTGTGTCATGTTTTGGCGGATGTGACTTCTCTTCATCCTTGCCAAACTTGACCACTTCACCGCTTTCGTTGATCGCTTCAACTGCGAGGCCAAGCGATTGCAATTCCTTCACGAGAACTCGGAATGACGCGGGGATGCTTGGTTCTTCGATCGGCTCGCCCTTCACGATCGCTTCATAAGTATTGACGCGGCCTTGAACATCATCCGACTTGACCGTGAGCATTTCCTGAAGAGTGTGCGCCGCACCATAAGCTTCAAGCGCCCACACTTCCATCTCACCGAAGCGCTGGCCACCGAACTGCGCTTTACCACCGAGCGGTTGTTGTGTGACTAAGCTGTATGGGCCCGTGGAGCGCGCATGTACCTTGTCTTCCACGAGGTGATGAAGTTTGAGAATGGTCATGACACCCACTGTCACTGGCTGATCATAAGGGATGCCTGTTTTGCCGTCACGCAAAGTTTGCTTTCCAAGGATAGGCAAAGGAATGCCCTTCTCTTTGGCTAACTCCTGAGCTGTTTCAAGAACTTTATCTTCCGCAACGCGCCGTGTGATTCCATTGACTTCCATCCACAAACGCAGACAGGCGTGAACGGTCATTTCATCCACTTCGGGATCAGGGTTGGCTACATCGCGGTCATCGAGCAGGATCTCTTCAGGGTTGGAATATCCCTTTTCGCGCAACCATTCTTTGGCGGCGGCGTGACGCGCGTAGTCTGCATCAACCAAACTATAAACATCATACTTGCGTTTGCCCAACCAATGTTCAAGATACAAACGGCGGACTTCATCGTCATCTTGAATTGAGTTGACGTCATATTCCTGTTCCTTGATCCATTCCCAGGCGCGTTCTACAGATTCTTTCCAGGCCTGATCCATGATCCAGGCGCGGGCGAGTTCAGCTTCGATCTGTTCCTCGGTGGCACCGTCAAATACTGGCGTGATCGCGCGGAAGCCCATGCGTTTTGCAGCCCAGCCAAGATGTACTTCCAGGACCTGTCCGATGTTCATACGACCCGGCACACCGAGCGGATTCAAGATCAAGTCGACCGGCGTTCCATCTTCGAGATACGGCATATCTTCAACAGGCACAACTTTGGAAACCACACCCTTGTTACCATGTCGTCCCGCCATCTTATCGCCTGCGGTGATCTTGCGGCGCTGTGCGACAGAGACGCGAACCATCATGTCCACGCCAGCAGAGAGGTCGGAATTTTCTTCGCGGGTAAATACTTTTACATCAACAACTTTGCCGCGCTCGCCGTGAGGCATACGCAACGAAGTATCCTTCACATCGCGGGACTTTTCGCCGAAGATGGCGCGCAATAAGCGTTCTTCAGGAGTGAGTTCTTTTTCGCCTTTCGGAGTGATCTTGCCAACAAGAATATCATTCGGGCCGACTTCTGCGCCGATGCGAATGATTCCGTTTTCGTCAAGATCTTTGATCGCGTCATCGCCCACATTGGGAATATCGCGGGTAATTTCTTCAGGACCAAGTTTTGTATCGCGCGCTTCCACTTCATGTTTTTCAATATGAACTGAGGTGAAGCGATCTTCCTGAACAAGGCGCTCTGAAAGCAGAATCGCATCTTCAAAGTTACCGCCTTCCCATGAAAGGAAAGCTACAACGACGTTTTGACCCAAAGCCAATTGACCGTTATCCGTAGATGAAGAATCGGCGATAATATCGCCTTTTTTGATCAACTGTCCTTTTACAACGGATGGCCGCTGGTCAATACAGGTGCTTTGATTGGAGCGTTGATACTTGCGGAGTTGATAAACGCGGGTTCCGCTTTTCTTTTCTTTAACTGTAATGGTTGACCCGGTGACCGATACAACCTCACCGTCTGCTTCAGCCGACACAACCTGGCCAGAGTCTAACGCGGCGTGACCTTCCATCCCGGTAGAAACAAGCGGGACTTCAGGACGCACCAATGGCACAGCCTGTGCCATCATGTTCGAGCCCATCAACGCGCGATTGGCGTCGTCATGTTCAAGGAATGGAATTAAAGCAGCGCTGATACCCACAACCTGGTGCGGCGCCACATCCATGTAATCAATCGATTCAGAGTTCGAGAACAAAAAGCCAAGATGGTAGCGGCAGGAAATACGTTCCTTTGAAAATTCCTTGTTCTCGGTTAAATGAGCATTCGCCTGAGCGATGGTGAATTTATCTTCCGCATCGGCAGAGAGGTAAACGATCTCATCAGACACATAAGGAACGATGCTAACCTCGCCACCGATTTTTGTAACCCTCTTTATGACCTTCGCATCGATCGTCATTCCAGATTTGAAAAGCAATTCATTTGACTTGGGGTCATGAATATCTTCACGTAAAGTGAGACCTTCCAAACGCTCATCATCAACCGGAAGGGATTTGAAAACTCTGCGGTAGGGTGTTTCAATAAAACCGTACTCATTTACGCGGGCAAAGGATGCCAAACGACCGATCAGACCGATGTTTGGCCCTTCAGGCGTTTCAATGGGGCAAATACGCCCATAATGCGAACGATGGACATCGCGCACATCAAAGCCGGCTCTTTCACGGCGAAGACCGCCCGGTCCCAAAGCCGAAAGGGTGCGCTTATGACGAAGTTCAGCCAACGGGTTGGTTTGATCCATGAACTGTGAAAGCTGAGATGAACCAAAAAACTCACGCAGCGCCGCAACCACTGGTCGAATGTTGACCAGCGTTACCGGCGACAATTGTTCCTGATCACGAATGGACATACGTTCTTTGATCACGCGCTCCATGCGGCGCAGGCCAATTCGCAATTTGTTTTGGATCAACTCGCCCACAGTTTTGACACGCCGATTGCCGAGGTGATCAATATCATCAGGCCGCTCTGCGCCATTATTGATCTGGATCATACGGCGAATCAATCGAATCACATCGCTCTTGGAAATAGTACGATGCGGGATTGGAATATTTAAATCAAGCTTTTGATTGAGTTTATAACGACCCACGCGTTCAAGATCGTAGTGACGCTGATCAAATAATTGTTCTTCGAGGAATTGACGGGCATTATCAAGCGTTGCAGGATCCCCCGGCCGCATTTTTTTGAAGAATTCGATCAACGCCGCTTCAGCAATCGAATGATGAGACAGATCCCAATCGGGCTCTTGCTTGATAGTAGAAGCGATAAACATGCGCTCAGGATTGTTGTCCACATCCCTCAATATGGATAGGATCTCTTCATCTGAACCAAGTTTTATTGGAGAATCTTTAATGCCGTCACTTACTGCAGCAAGCGCGCGAAGGAAAACCGTAATGGGAACCGTACGCTTACGGTTGAACTTTAAGATAATGTAATCAGATTTGCGTGTCTCGAATTCCATCCACGCGCCGCGATCTGGAATCAACTTTGCCATTGCAAGTGGGCGGCCAGTGGCACGATCGGCTGGCGCTTCAAAGTAAACACCAGGCGAACGAATTAATTGAGAGACCACCACGCGTTCAGTGCCATTGACAATGAACGTGCCTTTGTCAGTCATCTCAGGAAAATCGCCGAGGAAAATATCCTGCTTGATCGGCTCTGGAACATCCGGTCCGGCCAGAAGAACAGAAACATATAATGGGCTGGAATATGTCAGATCGCGCTCGACACATTCTTCAATATTATGCTTGGGTTCTCCAAACCAGTATTTAAGCCCCCATTTCTGCAATTCAGGATCACGACTCGGGAAGAATAATTTCATTCCCTTGTTATAAGACTCGATCGGCGAAATCTCATGGAAGAGATCGCCTAGTCCTTCTTTCTTAAGTCTTTCAAAAGAATCAAGTTGTACTTCTATTAAGTTGGGAAGATCTAACTTTACGGGAATACGTGCATAAGTTTTTTGGGGCAAAGAAGACGCCATTCTTCTCTCCTATTTCTATATTAGGCTGGGTGAAATAACAAAAATTAACTGCCCTTGGATGGACAGCGACCTAACAGTATATCGAAGTAGACATAAAAAGTCAAGAAATTTCAAAAGAAAGTTAGCCGAGAATTGGCCTGTTCCTTGAAATACTAGGGCGTGGTACATCAGAAGAGCCTTTGCAATGAAGAATGAGAAATTGTGGTGCACCGCAAATCAGGATAACTGTCACTTTCAGAAATAATGGGCTGGTTGTATAATCCTCGTGCGTTATATCACAAACAGGAGATGCATCTATGACTGCTCAATTAATTGATGGAAAACTGATCGCTCAACAAGTACGAGATGAAGTCGCGGCTAATGTTGCCAAACGAACTGCGGCTGGAAAATCAAAACCAACTCTTGCGGCCGTCCTAGTCGGTGAACGCGTGGACTCTGCAACCTACGTCCGCGCAAAAGGCAAGGCTTGCGAGGAATTGGGTATGGGCTCTGTCAGCCGCCACCTCCCCGCTGATATTTCACAGGAAGATCTCGAAAAAGTCATCAAGGATTTGAATGCGGACAAATCAGTCAATGGTATTCTTGTTCAATTACCTCTGCCTTCACATTTGGATGAAGAACGCGTCCTGCAACTGATCAGCATCGAAAAAGATGTGGACGGTTTCTCGCCTCTGAATATTGGCCGCCTGGCGCAAAAGGGACGCGAACCTTTATTTGTCCCCTGCACACCCTTTGGCTGCATCTATCTGCTTGAACAGGCAGGCGTAAAAATTGAAGGCGCAAATGCGGTAGTGTTGGGACGCTCGAACATCGTGGGGATGCCAGCCGCATTGTTATTGATCGGCAAGAATGCCACAGTTACCGTTTGTCACTCACGCACAAAGGACCTGGCCAATGTCATTCGACAGGCTGATATTATTATCGCGGCCATTGGCAAAATGGAAATGGTGCGTGGAGATTGGATCAAACCCGGCGCGGCGGTCATTGACGTTGGAATCAACTCCAAGCCGGATGCGACTAAAAAGAGCGGTTATCGTTTGGTGGGTGATGTCAATTTCGATGAAGCAAAAGAAGTTGCGGGATTCATTACTCCAGTCCCAGGCGGAGTTGGTCCCATGACGATCGCGATGTTGATGAAAAATACGCTACGCGCAGCTGAAATTCAGGATCCGTAATTTGTGAAGAGTGTTTAAAGGACAGTGATTAGTCCCGTCGAGAGGCGGGACTAATGTTACATGTTTTTTTGAAAAGAGGATGAATGAAAAAGTTGCTGAAGTGGGCGGGAATCCTTTTTGCTGTTTTGGCCACAGCGGTACTGATCGCATTAACAGTGGTTTATTTTCAAACTGAGTCCCGTTTTAGCCATGTATATGAGACCCAAAAGGATATAGTTACAATTCCAAAAGACGCTGAGTCAATTGAGTACGGCAAGCGGATATTTCAATATAGAGGATGTGAAGCCTGTCATGGCGGGAAATTGGAAGGCAAGGTTTATCTTGACAACCCCGCCATCGGTAAGGTGATCTCCGGAAATCTGACAAAGGGCTTGGGCGGAATCGGGAAGGTGATGTCGGATGCAGATTGGGTGCGCTGTATCCGTTACGGAATTCGCCCGGATGGAACTCCGATCCTTTTCATGCCATCCACTGAATTTTATTTTTTGAGTGACAAAGATCTTGGGGATGTCATTGCATATATCCAAAGCGTTCCAGCCAAAAATAACGAAATGCCGCGCAGCTCTGTTTCCATGATTGGGCGTGTAGTGATGACGATTATTCCTGCGATCACATTTATTCCATCCGAATTAATTCCCATGAATGCGGTTCATCCTGTCGCTCCCGAAATTGGGATCACACCTTCATATGGCGAGTACCTTGCGCTTTCATGCAAAGTTTGCCATGGCCTCAATTTATCCGGCGGAGTAATTCCCGGCTTCCCTGCAGATTGGCCGCCTGCGCCCAATATTACCTTCGGCGGCGGCTCTGCACTACCAACCTGGAGTGAGAGAGATTTCATCAATACAATCCGCACTGGAAAAACGCCATTGAAAAAAGAACTACGGGTCCAATACATGCCATGGGGCTCCTATAAATTCATGAGTGATGATGAATTGAAGGCGGTCTGGATATTTTTGGAATCAACGCCAAAATTAGAATACGGAAACCGCTAAGGCGTGGATGCAAGGATTGTAATAAAAACAGGGTCACCAAACGGAATACCATCCGGCCCGTAGGCCTGCCATGCGCTTTCGTAAGTTCCCCCAACTGTAGGTGCCGTGAAGACGATCTGCAGCGTAACCTGAGTCCCAGCGCGGGCGGGGAAGAGCGGTTGCTCCTGTGCAGCGCCAAAGGTTTCACCACCTGTCCATTTCAGACGATAGGTGGAATCCCAATTACATGTACCGCTATTTGAAACGAGCCATTGCTTATCCATTGTCGATCCAGCAGAGACTGTTGTATTGTCCTCAATGGTGACATCCTCAATAAAAGTCAGATTATTAATGCATGGAGGAACTTCAGTTGGTGCGATGGTTGGGGTTGGAACAAATGTATTCGTTGGAATGGGTGTAGTCGTTGAAAGAATATGCGTCGGCTCTGGTTGTGTTGGCGGGCGGAAAGGTGTAGACGTAGCCTGAGGCGCACAGGCTTGAGCGAAGATCAAACTAAGTAGAACAGCAAACAGACTGAGGTGAGGCGAGATGCGAAGCATATCCTCATTAAACCATAAAGTCACAGAGAAATCCTCTGTGACTTTATGGTTTTGGAGACTCCAGGTTTATTCTTCTTCCGCTACGCCTACATCCAATGAGTTGCCGCCTTCATTGCCAATATCAAGTGGAAGAGCGATTTCGCCGCTGAGGGCTTTCTGGCGGATGATGCCTTCGATCTCGTTCAGCATATCAAGGTTGTTACGCAAATAATCTTTGGCATTCTCGCGCCCCTGACCAATGCGGATGTCGCCATAGGAGAAAAATGCGCCGCGCTTGGTGAGCACCTCGAACTTGGTGGCCAGATCCAGAATATCACCTGCCTTTGAGATTCCTTCGTTGAACATGATGTCAAATTCAGCGGTGCGGAAAGGTGGCGCAACTTTGTTCTTAACCACTTTGACGCGTGTACGATTGCCAATGACTTCTTCACCAACTTTGATGGATTGAATACGGCGCACGTCAAGACGCACGGATGCGTAGAACTTGAGGGCTTGCCCGCCGGTGGTGGTTTCGGGGTTCCCGAACATGACGCCAATTTTCTGACGAAGTTGATTTGTAAAAATAACGCAGGTCTTGGTCTGGTTGATCGCGCCTGAAAGTTTGCGAAGCGCCTGTGACATAAGACGGGCTTGCATACCCATTTGAGCGTCGCCCATGTCGCCTTCGATCTCGGAGCGCGGCACGAGCGCGGCAACTGAGTCAATTACAACTACATCCACAGCGCCGGAGCGCACGAGGGTTTCGGCAATTTCGAGGGCTTGCTCACCGGTATCAGGTTGTGAAACGAGCAGGTTGTCAATGTCCACGCCGATCTTTGCAGCATAGCTTGGGTCGAGCGCGTGTTCCATATCTATGAAAGCAGCGGTGCCGCCCAGTCTCTGCGCTTCTGCAACGATGTGCTGACAGAGAGTAGTTTTACCTGAAGATTCGGGGCCATAGATTTCGATGACACGTCCGCGCGGGATACCGCCGACGCCGAGTGCAATATCCAGCGAGAGCGAGCCGGAGGGAATTACCTCGGTCACCATTCCATGTGCTTCGCCGAGACGCATGATAGAACCATCACCATAACGTTTTAAAATATCACCAACAGCCTTGTCGAGCACGGCACGTTTGGCGTTATCCATATTTTGATTTTGAGCTTTTTCAGGTTGTTCAGTGCGGGCAGATGATTTTCTCGCCATTGTCAGATTCTCCAAAATAAGTGAAACGATTGAAAGTAATTAACCTCAAAGGTTAAAAGTTGAATGTTGCGAGAGTATAGCACAGATGTTCTGGACGTCAAGGGACGGGAGTGGATGGGACGCGAGTGGATGTGACAGGCAAAAACTCCATAGTGGGAGCAGCGGGCCGTACAACATCAAATCCATTTTGCCCCGCGAAGGTAAAGTAACTCACCTGTCCGGGGAAAATCTCGACCCAGGTTTGCTGCTCCTTTTCATTATATTGAAGCGTAATCTTATAAAGGCCGGCAGGCAGGTCACTTAGAACAAGGTTTTCCTGATAATACGGATCGGCGTTTACCGCGCCGACACCATACGTCCGCACGGTGCGAACAGGCAATTGATAAGGCAATGGCCGCACCTCAACCTTTACCTGGTTCATCAATTTTTTTTTATCATCCGTCAATCGCCCGACCAGCACTCCCCATCCTTGCGGTGGAGCAATCCACAGTTCAGGGTTGAATGTATTATAAAAAGTATTTCCACCCAGCCGTATCTCAAAATGCAAATGCGGACCAGTGGTCGCACCGGTTTCTCCAACTAATCCAAGCACATCCCCCGTCTCCACGTGTTGGCCGACCACGGCGATGATCTTACTCATGTGTGCGTAGATCGAATAAAGAATCTGATCGTTATAACCAAAATCATGTTTTAAAACAACAGCCTGACCGTAAGGATCAGTTTGATCGCCGGGTGCTTCGGTATACAAACCCCAATCTGCAGAGATCACAGTGCCAGAGCCTGCCGCAAGAATGGGTGTACCCATCTCTGCATCAATATCCACACCGGTGTGCACAATATCCGGCGCGAAGAAAACGCCACCATATCGATATTCCGCAAGCGGCCAGTTGACATTATCCGCCGCAATAGGACGCGCAAAATAAAAATGATCGTAGGGTGACATTGCCCACGGAACTGGATAGAGCGGAGGACGCCAGCCCGAGATCGGTTCTGCGCCCGGGTTTGGGAGATTAAATTGAAACGGTACCGGCGAGGGGGTTTGAGCCAATTCAAGTTGGACCTGAGGCTGGTCTGCCACCTCTACGACCACTACTGGTGTTGGCGTGAACCCTCCCGCCTGTTCTGAACAGGAGGCAAGCAGAAGAATAAATATAATAAGTGTGATTTTGAATTTCATCATAAAGAAAATGGAACGCGGATTGAAGCCGTATCCCTAATCGATTATTGGTGTGATCAAGGAATTACCGTCGGCGGCGTTGGCGAAAGTGTCGGCGTATTTGTCGGTGTCAGGGATAATGTAGGCGTCGGTGACAAACGCGGCGTTGGGGTCTTGTAAGGGGTCCGCGTAGGCCGCTTTGTGGGCGTGAGCGTGAATGTAGAAGTCGGTGTGAGTGAAGGAGGCAGAACACGGGTCGGCGTGATGAGAGCCTCGATCGGATACAACTCCCGCATCGCTGTATACCAATCCAACCCATTGGTCAATGCCAATTCTGTAAAACGGGCACCCGCAAAATAAGAACGCCAATTGGAAAGCGCAGGCAGGCGTTCCCAACCGTACGTGGCAGCCAGTGCGGTCACATCGACCCAATAACCGGAAGGCACAGGCCCATAATTTCCTCCCTGTTCATACGTGCGCGGATCCAATTCATAACGCGCACTTAAATTCCACGGCGCATTATGGATCGGTTCGCCAAGTGAACCATCCTGCACACTGGCGCGGATGTAAATGCGCCAATAAGTTTGTGCACCGACATCTTCACGTAATGCGACCAACCAGCCTGCGTTTGCCATCAGAGAATTGATCGCGAAAGCGCGGCCTGTGTACAGCCAATCTTCCTCCAAGCCAGGGTCGAGATTCGTTGTAAGCGGAATGAACGCATTCTCAAGGCTCGCTAGCGCATCCCAGCCTGTTTCAAGTATGACACGGCTACGCAGCGCGTTAAAAGATTCATCTACGAGATCGTGTAATTGCGGAAAAGGCGCACGCACATCTGTGATCGGAACTACATACCAGCGTTGATTTGGCACTTCAGGCCCAGGTGTGATCACAGGTGACCATAAAATGGAGGGCGTAACTGCGGCGGCCTGCGTATATGAACTCGGGAATGGATTGGGTAATTTGGCAAAGCCCCAGGTCAGTCCACGCACGCGTCCATTTAATAACGTGGGGGAAAGAAGTAAATTGCCTTTGATATCATATGAAGAAAGGTATTCCTGATTCGCTGTACTTATCACCGCAACGATGTTTTCAGCGGTTTCATTCCATGCGCCCCAACTTCCATCGCCGATCCAAGTTGCGGCGCGTTTAGGATCATTTGCGTTCCAGATATAAAGTCCGCTAAAGCCAACAGTCTGCGAGATGGAAGCCCACAACAATTGTGAGCCGTCAAAATTCCATACGGGATGATTTTCAGCGGCAAAGGGAGTGTTGCTAAGGTTTTGGTAACGATCCTCACCTGTGAGATCGAGATCTGCAAGCCAAATATCACTATCACCACCGCGCGATGAAACAAATGCGACATGTCTGCCATCCGGTGCCCAAACAGGTGAATGGTCTGAAGCAGGGTCTTGTGTCACGGAAATATTCGCCTGTGAGCGGTCATTGACTGAAACTACCGACACTTCAAGATTTTCATTAACAAAAGTTTCAAAAACAAGCCACTGTCCATCCGGTGACCAGGATGGCGAAGAGTCATATTCGTGTGAGTCTGTAATCTGTTTTACGTCACCATTTTGCAGATCCATTACATAAAGATCCCAAAATCCATTTCGATCTGAAGCAAAAGCCAGTTGTTTACGATCCGGGCTGAGAGCGGGAGCGATGTCACTCCACTCGCCGTTTGTAATGCGCATGAGTGGCAGATCCTGCGGGGGATTGCTTTGCATAAAGAGATGAGCATATCCATTCTCTTCGATGGAGAGAAATACTAGATTGCCCTCGCCGCTATATTTAATAATGACAGGCGTGGATGTAAAGTCAGGTTCAAGCGTACTATTTGGTATTTGAGTGGCGTCAGGCGGTTCGCGAAGCACGCAGCCGGGAAGCAGGAGGCTGATAATGATTAAAACAAAACTGATTTTTGCCAGAGGAGTTGAAAAGTGAAAAGGCATGGAGAATGTCAATTAACAGAATCGGTTTCGGGCGCGGGAGGTTCCACATCAAATGTATATTGGAACGGTTCATTGGATGGGCCCTCGGGATAATAGAGCCGCGCGCTAATAATGTATGGAGTTCTCAATTCACCGCGGATGTGCATGGTGAATTCAAGCTTCCAACTCATCGGCTCGACAATGCTGGTGGATGCGACCTCATCTCCATTTGAATCTTTTAGAATCACCTCAATATAGGGCCGTTGTTGAAACGGAGTGACTTCCATATTAACGCGCAAACGGCGCCCATCGGTATATGGCTGTACGGAAAGCGAATTGATCCTTGTCTCTTCGGGAACAGCGCGGGTGAGATTGTCTTCGGGGAAGAAAAATTCCATCCGATTATTATAACCATAAAAGAAAATACCCGCCTTTGTAACAGATGAGTGTTGAATTGCAATTTCATTAAACTTTGGGATTTGTTGTCTTGGAGTAAATGCGGGCGTATAATTTATATATTATTGTTTCACAAGGAAACTAGCGCCTGATCCAGAGGAACATTCCATGGATGAACAAAGAAAAGAAAAACGCAAGAGATTAATGGCATTCACTCCCGTTTACGATTCAAACCAGAATGTTTTGTTGGGGTATGTTGAAGATTTGACCATGACAGGCATTTTGGTTGTCGGCGAAAACTTTGTGGAAATCAATCAGGAGCGGGGGTTGAAAATTGAATTCCCGATCGATCTGCCCGATGTGGCAACCGCACACATTACGATTCCTGCCCGCGCGGTATGGTGCAGGCCAGATAAAAGCCCGCAATATTTTAATATCGGTTTTGAGTTTCTAGAAGTAAAGCCAGAGCACATCAAAATCTTTCGAGCGATCCTGCAAAAGTACCAGTTCCGTCATGATTTTTCAGGGGCACTTGCATTTTGGGATTCACAATCAGGCAAAACTGACTCTTCCACGTAGTTAGACACGAGGCGAACCCTCAGTGTATGCTAAAATAAAGACAGTCGCATATTTGATTTTCAAAGAATACCTGTCTACTCCGTGTATATTGCCTGCGAGAAGACCATAAGCGAAACAGGAGGCACAATGCCCGACCTCTCTCGAAAAGAAGTGATTCAAATCCTGGCGATCACTCATCAAGCCAGGCTTGCCGGCGTGGATTTATCCGGATTGGATCTGAGCGGATTGAACTTTGCCGGAGCCGACCTGATCCGTGCAAATTTTGCCGGAGCCAACCTGACGAATGCTTACATGCGTCACGCCCAATTGGAAGCATCCAATCTGGAAGGCGCAATTTTAGTCAACGCGAATCTTAAAGAAGCGAACCTAAAGGAGTGTCGGCTCAAAGGGGCAAACTTGAATGGAGCCAACTTTAGCGATGCCAACCTTTATGGGGTTGAACTTGATCCAACACAGAGGTTCCAAGCCAAAGGGCTGTTGGTGTAATTCGGGCTATTCCAATCCCTTGATTGTAATGAGTCTGAATTCAGGGATAAGGAATTTGGCTGAGTCGAGTTCAAATGGATGCAATCCTTATTCATGGGATGGGGCGCACACCAGCCGCAATGTCCATTTGGGCAGCGCGACTACTGGCGTCAAATACTCGGCCCCATCTTTTTGGATATTTGGTTACGTTTGAAAAGTTGGAAAATTGCATTCAACGCTATAAAAAATATATAGAAAAGCGCGTTACAACAAATAACTTTATTATTGTGGGGCATTCGCTTGGAACAGTACTAACGCGAGCCGTTTTACCCAGATTAACTCACAAACCATCTGCCTGTTTTTTTCTGGCTCCCCCATCTCAGGTCTGCAAGGCTGCACTCAATTTTTATCGGTATCGTCCAATCCGACTCTTTATGAGTGAAATTGGGCAAGTCCTTACGGACGAACAATTCATACAAACATTACCTTTGCCAAGTGTGCCAACAAAAATTTATGCGGGAGTCGCAGGTCCGCGCGGGCGTTACTCACCCTTCGGGGAAGAACCGAATGATGGCTTGTTAACAGTGAAAGAGACTCTCCTGCCGAACGTTCCCTTGCAAACGGTTCACGCACTCCATGCGTTTATTATGAACTCAAAGATAGTTACTCAGGATATTGTGAGAGTTGCAAACACAAGTTAATGAAAGAAATTGACATGTGACCGATGGGATAAAACAAAAAAGACCTTCGAGTTCAGTTTAGGAACTCGGAGGTCTTTCATTTACCACTTACCATTCCCTACTCTTTGAACTTACCCGTTCTTCTTCTGGAACTCCTTCATAAAATCAACAAGCGCCTGAGCGCCCTGAACAGTCATCGCATTGTAGAGCGAAGCGCGCATCCCACCGACAGAGCGATGTCCCTTAAGTCCGATCAAGTTGTTCTTCTTGGCATCCTTCGCGAAGGTATCTTCCAATTCTTCAGATGGTAAACGGAAAGGAATATTCATCAGTGAACGCGCTTCAGTCTGGGCATGTCCACGGTAGAAACCTCCGCTCTGGTCAATGGCATCATACACCAAACCTGCTTTGGTGCGGTTGTTCTTTTCAACAGCGGCGAGTCCGCCTTGTTTCTTGGCCCACTGAAAGACGAGTCCGACCATGTAAATAGCCCAACTCGGCGGCGTGTTGTGCAAGGATCCGCTAGTCGCCATGATCTTATAATCAAGCATGACAGGCAAATTGGCAGGCGTGCGTTCGACCATATCATCACGTTCGATGACGATCGTCACACCAGACGGTCCCGCATTTTTTTGCGCGCCGGCATAGATCAATGCATATTTGGAAACGTCGATCGGTCGGCTGATGAAATCAGATGAAGCGTCGCAAACCAGCGGAACATCATCGGGAGGAGTCGGCTCGACAAAATATTCCACACCATGAATCGTCTCATTGGATGTGTAATGCAAATACGCAGCCTTGGGGTCAAGGTCAAGTTTTTCTGGGAAACCCTTGAATCCTCCAGCTTCAGTGTTGGCGGCTGCTCGAGTGGCTCCAAGTTTCTGCGCTTCCTTGATGGCGGTCTTGCTCCATGTGCCCGTCACAATATAATCAGCAGAAGCGCCAGCCGCGCGCAGATTCATCGGGATCATCGCAAATTGCAAATGCGCACCGCCCTGCAGAAACATCACCTTGTAATTGGCAGGAATGGCGAGCAGTTCACGCAAATCCGCTTCGGCATTTTGGATGACCGCTTCGAATTCCTTCGAGCGGTGACTAATTTCCATCACAGACATGCCTGTGCCTTTGAAATCAAGCATTTCAGATTGCGCCTGCTGTAAAACTTCGAGGGGAAGGACACCAGGACCGGGATTGAAATTATACGCACGTTTGAGATCAGACATTTGTTGGATTCTCCTGTTTGAAAAGGTTAGCGATTCATTCTTGACCGTTGAGCTGATACCGTTTCGAATTGATACTCTTCCATTATATCTGCTTGTCTGACTAATCATCAAGAACAATTAGAAACTTTTTTCCCATCAACAAAGAAATCTGCTTTATCTGCACCGTCTGCAGATAAAGTGTTTCCGTCTGAAAAGTGCAGATATTGTTGACAAAGCAATACCTCATTGTTAGAATGATTTTGTGATAACTATGCTTCTTCAAACAGGAATCAGACGGGTCCCCGTTTTGATTCCTGTTATTAAATCCAAACCTATTAATAAGGAGAATTCCCATGAAAGTTCTAATTTGTGATAAGACCGAAAAAGAATATATCGAACAAATGCGCGCCGCAGGTTTAACCGTTGACGTTCGTGACGATATCACCCCGGAAGAACTTCCCAATGTTTTACCCGCCTATGACGGCATGGTTGTCCGCTCGCGTACCAAAGTGCGGCAAGCGCTCATTGATGTTTGCCCCAACCTTAAAGTGATCGTGCGCGGCGGTGCGGGACTAGACACCATTGACCACGAATACGCCAAGTCCAAAGGCATTACAGTCATGAACACACCGCTGGCGAATTCCGCATCAGTGGCTGAGTTGACGATTGGCTACATGCTGATGATGGCGCGCTCCCTTTATCGAGCGACTGCTTCTATCAAAGCTGAAAAATGGGATAAGAAAAGTTTTGACGGCGACGAGATCGGCGGCAAGACCCTCGGGCTGATCGGCGTGGGCAACATTGGCAAGGAAGTATCCAAACGCGCAGCCGTGATGGGAATGACTGTTCTTGCGTATGATCCTTATGTAAAAGAAATCGAAGGAATTAAGTTAGTTACCTTGGATGAATTGCTCGCACAAGCCGATTACATCAGCCTGCATTTACCGAAGACCAAAGAATCGGCAGGCATGATCGGCGCGGAACAATTCGCAAAGATGAAGAACGGCGTGCGGATTGTCAACTGCGCGCGCGGTGGTATTATTGACGAAAATGCGCTATTCGAAGCATTGACCAACGGCAAAGTATCAGGCGCGGCGTTGGATGTCTTCGGCGAGGAACCTCCCACAGATTGGAAATTACTCAAACTAGATAACGTGATCGGTTCTCCGCACATCGGTGCTGCCACCAAGGAAGCACAAGCCCGCGTCGGCGCGGAAGTGGCTGATAAGTTAATCGCGTTTGCGAAGAATGGGAAATGATGCCACGCGAAAGTATGGGAAGTATCTTGCCCTTATAGTGACTACTCCGCACGCCTAAAGGCGGGGGCTTCTAGGGCAAAGCCCAGGCTCTCTAGTCCGAGAGCTTCTATGTTTAGTATACTACAAGCAAAACCGTTCCTTACATCTCCACTGCTAAAGCAGGGAGCTTTACGGAACATTTGGTAAATCACCAAGGATGGCCATGAAAAACATTAATGATATCGGCATTCAAATCCCGCAGGTGTATCTGCCCAGAAGCAGCACAAACTTAACCAAATGGGCTGTGATCGCCTGTGATCAATTCACCTCTGAACCCGAATATTGGCAAGAGGTGGAAGGAATCGTTGGTGATGCGCCATCCACTTTGAATTTGGTTTTCCCCGAAGTGCATCTTGAAAAACCTGGCGAGGAAGAACGAATCAAAAATATCCAAGCCAGCATGCGCAAGTATATAGAAAAGGGTGTTCTTCAACTGCGCGAGGGTTTCATTTATGTTGAACGAAAGGTCGGCACCTCTGGGAAGACACGCAAAGGCTTAATGCTTTGTCTTGATCTGGAACAATACGATTACAAAAAAGGTTCATTGAGCCTGATCCGTGCAACGGAGGGGACCATTGTTGACCGTTTGCCTCCACGCATAAAAATTCGGCAAGGCGCAATGATGGAATTGCCTCATATCCTTGTCTTGATCGATGATCCGAAGCGAACGGTCATTGAGCCGCTAAGTGCGGCCAAATCCAAGCTTGCCAAGATATACGATTTTGATCTTATGCTCGATAGCGGTCATCTTACGGGTTATCAAGTCGATGATGAAGATTTTGAAAATGGGGTCATCGAAGCCCTGCGCGCACTAGCCGTCCCTGAAACCTTTGCGGCGAAATACGGCGTTAGCGTGGAACAACCTGTGTTGTTATTTGCCATGGGCGACGGCAATCACTCGCTGGCAACCGCCAAAGCCATTTGGGAAAAAATGAAGCCTCAAGTTGGCATCGCACATCCTTCACGTTACGCATTGGTTGAAATTGAAAATGTACACGATGAAGGACTGGAGTTTGAACCCATTCATCGTGTACTGTTCAACATCAAGAAGGATCTGTTCGCAGAACTCAAAAAAATATTCGGTGAAAACTTCACTTACACAGAAGTGGCGAATGGCGCTGAAATGATTCAAAAGGTGGATTCTGCTCAAGATCAGAAGCAGGCTATCGGTCTGGTGGGAGGTGGGAAACAGTTTGGAGTGATCGAGATTGCGCACGCATCTTCCAATCTCGCAGTTGGTACGATTCAAACTTTTCTGGATGCCTTCTTGCAAGATGGCGGCGCTGAAAAAATTGATTACGTACACGGCGAAGAGGTGGTCGAACGGCTGGCTTTACAGCCCGGTAACGCGGGTTTTTATCTGGCGGGCATGCACAAATCTGATCTGTTCAAAACAGTAATTTTGGATGGCGCGCTCCCAAGAAAAACTTTTTCAATGGGCGAGGCAAAAGAAAAGCGCTTCTATATGGAAGCGCGGAAAATTTCATAGACCAGTTATAAAATTGACGGGTTGGCAAGTTTGAACGTTCGAATCTGCCAACCCGCAAACTTGTTAACTTCAAAGATGTAAACGTTCCAATGCTTTTTTGAAATCAATGGGGTAAGGCGCGGTAAATGAAACCCGTTCATTTGAAACTGGATGGTTGAAAGATAAAGAGTGCGCATGCAAAGCCGGGCGGTCGATGATATCTGTTTCAGGCGCACTGTAAAGGGTGTCACCCAAAAGCGGATAACCCAACGCGTACGCATGCACTCTGATCTGATGTGTGCGTCCCGTCATTGGACGTGCTTCAACCAGCGCCATTCCCTTAATATCATCAGTCAAAGACAATTCATCTGAACTGGCGTGATTCCAATTAAGGACTCTGAATCTCGTTTCAGAGTGAATTCCTTTTTTATTATCCACCATTGTTCTGTGTTTATGCCCCACGTTAACTCTCAACGGAAATTTTGTGATCCTTTCCTTCCACGGCGGAGCACCGACAGTAATGGCTCGATAAACTTTTTCGGTTTCATGTTTTTCAAATTGAATATTCAGCGCGCGGTGGGATTCTGCATTTAATGCGAAGACCAGTACGCCGCTGGTAAATTTATCAAGGCGGTGAACGACCCATATCTTGCCATGATCTTCTTCGAGCATTTTAACAAGATACGGCGCGTCGGGCTCCCAGCCTTCCGGAAGCACGGAAAGTCCGGCGGGTTTGTTGATGATAAGGATATGTTCGTCCTGAAAGATAATATTATTTTTCATATGGTTTGCCAAACTCCATTGTACCAACTTACCGGACATAGGCGAAGGATTCGCAGCCTGCACCTACGAAATAGCTTACAATACAGAAATCAAAAACAAGGAGTTCAATCCATGCAACTGAGCGATGACATTCGCCAAAAAGTGATCATCTTTCAAAAAACAGAAATCACTGAATATCACATTTACAAACGTCTGGCAAAGAAAATTAAATCCGAAGAAAATTCAAAAGTTCTCGATCAGATCGCAGAAGATGAATTGCGTCACTATAAAGGTTGGAAGGAATATACAAAAGAAGAAGTTCAGCCGCGCTGGTTCTTCGTATGGTTTTATTACATCATCAGTATCATTTTTGGATTTACCTTTGGTGTCAAACTCATGGAAATGGGAGAGCAAGTCGCGCAAGGCAATTACGCCGCTGTTTCTGCTGTGATTCCTGAAGCCGCCATCTATCAACAAGAGGAGGATAAACACGAAAAGTTATTGATTGAAATGTTGGATGAGGAACGGCTGCAATATGCCGGTTCAGTGGTACTCGGACTCAACGATGCCCTTGTGGAATTAACAGGCGCTCTTGCCGGGCTGACGCTTGCTCTGCAAAACGTAAAGTTGATCGCCCTTTCAGGCCTCATCACCGGCATCGCCGCCTCCCTTTCAATGGCCGCCAGTGAATATCTTTCCACTCGTTCCGAAAAAACGAACAAACATCCGGTACGCGCCGCTGTGTATACTGGCATCGCGTACATCACCACAGTCACTTTGCTCATTCTGCCCTACCTGCTTTTTGAAAATTATTATCTGGATCTTGCCATCTCACTCACCACGGCCGTTGTAATCATTGCCATTTTCAATTACTACATCTCAGTTGCCAAAGGCGAATCGTTCCGCGAACGGTTTATTGAGATGGCCGGACTAAGTCTGAGCGTGGCGGCATTCTCTTTTGTGATCGGCTATTTTATTCGTCAGTGGCTGGGAATTGAAATATAACCCTCACGCTGCCCTTTCCTAAAAAGAAAGGGAAAATCCAACATGAAAATCTTAACAGTAGACATTGGAACAGGCACGCAGGATATTTTCCTTTACGATTCAAATCTCGACATCGAGAACGGATTCAAGCTTGTTCTGCCATCTCCCACCATGATGGTTCACCGCCGCGTGAAGCAGATAATCCAAACCCGAACTCCGCTGCTTTTTACGGGGCATCAGATGGGCGGAGGTCCTTCGGCATGGGCCATCGAAGAAGCTGCGCGCGCGGGAATTCCCGTGTACATGACTCCTGGCGCAGCAACCACTATCAATGACGAGTTGGGCAAGGTGGAGAGGTTGGGGATAAAAATAATTGGGGATAGCGAAGTTGAAGGTCTAAGGTCAAAGGTTGAAAGTCTGGAACTGAAAGATTTTGATTTCGAGTTGATTTCCAAAACTTTCAATGATTATGGAGTTTCGCTGAGTGATGTAGGCGCAATAGCCGTTGCTGTCTTCGATCACGGCAATTCGCCTGCAGGGATTTCAGACAGGCAATTTCGGTTTGATTATCTGGATGCGCGAATTAAGGAAAAGAATTCTCTTTCTGCCTTTGCATATTTATCAAACGATATTCCAAAAATTATGACTCGCTTGCAGTCTGTGGCGAATTCGGCGGGTGGATTACCCTGTCCGCTGGTGGTAATGGATACCGCGCCTGCGGCAATTCTTGGCGCAAATCTTGACCCGATCGTCGCAAAGCGTCCGCGCAAACTCATTGTCAATGTCGGGAATTTTCATACTTTAGCATTTCGTTTAGGTGATGGGATCGAGGGAGTCTTTGAACATCACACAGGCGAGATTGATCTACCTAAATTAGAAAAATATATCCGCGCATTGGCTGATGGCTCTTTGAAACATCAGGATATTTTCGATGACATGGGTCACGGCGCACTGATATATGGGACAAATCCGTTTGTGTTTGGGAAGGACGAATTTGATATCGTGGTGACGGGACCGAGGCGGTCGATATTCCAGACCGCAGACCGTGGACAGAAGACCGAACACTATCGTCCATCGTCCACAGTTCTCCATCCATACTTTGCCACCCCTTT
Organism: uncultured Chloroflexota bacterium; assembly: GCA_903914955.1. Lineage (GTDB taxonomy): Bacteria > Chloroflexota > Anaerolineae > Anaerolineales > Villigracilaceae > Villigracilis. The sequence goes on from CAIWRB010000385.1 coordinate 23,196, forward strand.
CGGCGACATGATGATTGCGGGATGTTTTGGGTTGCTGGCTGCTACAGCGGAGATTCTGCCGAACGTGACTGAACCAATTCTCAGGTCGTTACGTGAAGCGAGCGGGCGTGGAGTCGCTCCGTGGGATAATCCATCATAAGAAATACATCTATGTTCAAATATATTATGCGGGCTGCCGCAATCATCTTTTTTCTACTCGGTATTGCTGGAACAGCAGTTTTGATCTGGTTCGTCTATGTCGCCGCCCTGCGCCCGTCACTCGAAAGAAAGTGGGTTCAGATTCCCTCTCCGGTTGAGCCGCTGACAACCTTGAAAGTGGGCGATGCTGGAGAAATCTTTGCAGAAGGCGAGGATGGCGGTTTGTATCAGTTCTCGATGTACCCGGAACGCGCATGGATCAAAGTGAAGGAGACCGAAAAAGTATATACGGGGGTGACGTGCAGACCCATCACAGACAATATATATAAAAGCGAGTCGATGTCGAACAAGGTCAAGGCACATGTAAGCGTGGATTGCGGGTTTGCCGAGCAGGCGAACTACCTGGACGTAGATCTGCTTGAGAATGGCGAGACATGGTATTTCGAAAAATCGAGCAATTCCTATGTGACGCTCGGACTGATTGTGCTCCTGCCCATCGGCTTGATCATCGATGCCGTGCTTTATGTGATCGGTCTATCCTGCCTCGCGCTGGAAGTGATCGTCACATCGAGGCGGAAGCAAAAGCAAACCGCCAGACAGTTTGGTGAATTTGGGTGGTCGAGTAGCCGTGAATGTGCTACGCTGAGTTTATCGAAGCGCTCTTGGAGCGGCGTATCGAGACCACCACTTAACAAGAATACTTTCAATTACTGGTGGTTTCGATACGCTCCTCGCTTTTGCTCGGAACTACTCAACCACCGAGGAGAATTTAAACATGTGTGGAATATTCGGTTACGTTACTAATAAAGAAGAAGCGCTGGGACCGATTCTTATCGCCGCCGCGGAACGACTCACCTACCGTGGATATGATTCGGTTGGCGCGGCAACCATCAATAACGGGAAAATAGATTTACGAAAAGACACTGGCAAAGTGGATTCGGTGGCAGTGAAATATAACATCGCAGAAATGCACGGACAGCGCGGAATTACGCAATTGCGCTGGGCGACATTTGGCGAGCCTTCACAAGTGAATTCACAGCCGCATTTGGATTCAAATGGTGACATGGTCGGCGCGCATAATGGCAACGTAGTGAATAATGTTGAGTTGCGTTTGGAATTTATGGCGGAGGGCATGACTGTCCGCTCGCAGAATGATGGCGAGACATGTGTGCATGCAGTGGAAAGATATATCAAGCGCGGATACGAATTCATTGATGCAATTCGACTCGCGTATGGCGACCTCGAAGGCGATTATGCCTTTGTCATCGGGCGCGCGAATGATGACAAGCTATATGCGTTCAAAAAAGGTTCGGGTATGGTGATTGGCATTGGCGATGGCTTCACTTGTCTTTCGTCTGACCTGCCTTCGATATTGCCGCTTACGCGCGAAGTGATCCGCCCGCAGGATGGGGAGATCGTGACGTTGTGGGCAGACCGCGTGGAAGTGCGCTCTGTCAAAGATGGAAAAATAATTCAACGAATGCCAGAAACAGTTACGGAGTCGATGGATGCGGTGCAGAAGGGCGGGTATCCGCATTTTATGTTGAAAGAGATCCACGAGCAGGCACAAGTCGCCCGTGAGTTAATCCACTTATTAGATGGCAGCCCCGATGTTCAGCCGTTGGTCGAAAAAATGAAGAACGCGCGTCATCTGTATTTGATCGGATGCGGCACAAGTTATCACGCAGCGGCGGTGGGCTCGGTGTACATCGCGCAACTGGCGGGGCTGACCGCCATCCCCGTGCTTGCGCCGCAGTTCATCGCGCAATACGCGCCCGCGGTTGGGTATGAAGACGTGGGGATTTTCGTCAGCCAATCGGGCGAGACCAAAGATGTGCTCAACGCGTTGGAAGCCGCCGAGAAGCGCGGCATGGCTTGTTTTGGATTGGCG
>CAIWRB010000386.1 GCA_903914955.1 uncultured Chloroflexota bacterium
ACCCGTGTCCGCCAACAATCACCATGGTATTACCATCCAACTGCTGGACGCTGCAACTGTCATACGGTACAACCTTGCGCAGTTCAGAAAGGATCAGTTCAAAGACTCTCTGTAAACTCAAAGTACTGCCAAGTGCCAGCGCTGCCGCACGTAGTGTCTCGGCTTGTTGGCGCGCTATTTGTTCAGTTTCAAACAGACGCGCATTTTCAATGGCTGTCGCAGCCTGGGTAGCGAATGCTTGTGCCATGTGAGCGTGTTCAGCGGTGTAAAAATCCTTTTCCAATTTGTCGAGGGTGATCATGCCGATCAAACGTTCGCCAAATAGCAACGGCACACCCAGCCAGCCATGAACCCTGCCTAGTCCATGAGTTTCATCTTTGAAATGTTCGAAGCGTGCCGAGACATCCGCAATCATGACCGGTTTTCGGGAGCGCACCACTTCACCCGCGGGGTCATCGGATCCGCGCCAGTCAAAGCGCTTGCCAAGCAGTTCGTCTAGATTGGGAAAGCCATGTCCGCCAACAATCACCATTTCATTGTTGTCCAATTGCTGCACACTGCAACTGTCATAAGGCACCACCTTTCGCAGTTCGGACAAAATCAATTCAAAAACTTCGCCCAGACTCAAGGTGCTCCCAAGCGCTGAGGCTGCGGCGCGTAAGGTTTCAGCCTGTTCCCGCGCCACCTGTTGATTTCGAAAAAGCGTGGCATTTTGAAAAGCAATTGCAGCCTGAGCTGCCAGATTCTCCGCCAGACGCTGGTGCTCGGGCGTGAAATAACCTGGTTCCACCTTGTCAAGCGAGTACATCCCGATGGTTTTGTTTCCGGCAACAAGAGGAACAGCGAGCCAGTTACGAACATGCCCGGCCGTTTCTGCCACCACCCAACCTGGATGTTGTCTTACATCCGGGATAATGAGCGTGGTCTGGTCTTCAATGACCGTACGAATGTGCGGTAAGTTTTTATAATCAAAACGGATACCTACGGCTTTTTCCGGATTTTCCACCCAATATTCGTAACCACGCGCGGCAAGCGCCGTCAGATGATTCTCATCTTCAAGTAAAAAAACGCTGCCAGTATCATACGGCACAATTTGTTGAAGATAATCCAAAAGCACGCCCAAAATCGTATCAAGATCGAGTGAACGGGTCAGCGCCACATTGGCTGCCCGCAGTATCTCGGTTTCTTTGAAACGTTGTTGAGTTTCAGCATACAGGCGGGCATTCTGGATGGCGATAGCTGCCTGCCGCGCGAGGCTCAACCCAAAATCAAGGTCAGCCTGTGTGAAGGGTCCAGCCTCAATCTTATCGCGCCATACACTGAGCACACCGATGACAACCTCGCCAATTATTAAAGGTGCAAATAAAATGGCTCGTGTCGCTTTATCCTCTTCAGTACCGGGAATATCGATTACCCGCGGATCATTTCCGGGGTTGTTGATGATTTCGGCGATTCCGGCTTTCGCTACATTTCCAGACAGTCCCTGCCCCAGTTGAGCATGCCAATCTTTATAGATATCCGCATACTTGCCGATCGCCACAGCCGCGCGCAAACGACCATCTGATTCTAGTAAGCGCAATACCACGTCCCTTGCATGTAGCAAATTCATGGCATGTGAAGCAATGCGCTCGAGAACTGTCGAAAGAACGAGGGTTGACGAAATCTCACGCCCAATATCAGCCAGGGTTGTGACTTCTTGTGCATGGCGCTGTGTTTGATCAAGGAGGCGGGCGTTCTCGAGGGCTACTCCCATGCTGGACGCAAGTGTAGTTAATAGACGAATATCCGAATCATTGAATGCGTTTTCTCGGTAACTTTGGACACTAACTACACCCACCACGAGATCACCAATCAAGATTGGTATGCCAAGATAGGTGTTGGCGCGTTCATCCGCTTCAAAAACCGCTCCGAGCCTGACCTGTTCAGCCATCGTTCCAGCCAATAACGGCTGGCGACCTGCAATTACCCTGGATGTCAATCCTTCCCCTAATGTAAGCGGCGCTGCCTTAACCTCACTGCCTCGATCTACATAATAAGGGAAATCAATTTGATTGAAATCAACGGGATTGCGGACGGCAATATAGACTACCTCAGTCTTAAAGATTTCACGCACTTGATCACCCACCAGGTTATAAATGGCCTGTAAATCGAGTTTGGAAGCCAGGGCTTGCTGAACAGTGTTCAGGATAGCGAGTTCAGCATTCCGCTGCGCCAACTGCTGTTCCAACGCAGCCATCACAACCTTGGTCTTTTTGACCATAGATTTCTTCTGCGGTTCCGCTTGTTTTGCCATAGCTACCTCATCCGTGTTTCCCGTCCACGTCGCGGGAGGGTCTATCTGGATTATTAATTTGAATAATGATCAGGAAACCGTTGGTTGCAATTAGTGCGGCTGTGTGGTTTTGTCTGTTGTTCCGCGCCGAAAAGGCTCGCCACCGTTGCCGGTTTATAAAAGCTACCGGCCTTCAATAGGTAAGGAAACGAACCCTGCGCTGCTCATCCAAAATTGCATCGAAGCACGCCCCCGTTTGGTATGATTGGAATAAATGACTGGCTGGTATTCGGTTTTGACCATTTTTTACATGCCAATCAACTTGAGCAAACGATTAAATCAAATCTAAAGTGTACATATTTTACATCAAAACGATCTTATTTATCGCATTTACGGAAATTTGATAGGTTCAGTTTTTTAGCGGCGGCCCGGAACACGGAAAATATCCGCACCACACGATCGCTGTCAACACAGTTTATTAACTTCTCGAGAAAAACGAAACCGACGAAGTGCCGTGGCTGGGCAAGTCCGAGAAGGGCCTGGTGAATACTGAATTTAAACGCTACCTGGCGCGCATCCCGAAAGCCTATGCCATTGTGAGGCTGGGTTACAGTACGGATATCTATGACCTATAGAGCCGGTGCTTATCCAACCAGCGTTCATTCAGTACAGGAAGTCTTCGGATGAGGGTGTTGAGGATGGAAGAAGTGGCGTGCGGTAGGTTGTGGGGAATTTAGGCTCTATACAGGTCATCACCTTTTTCGTTAAGCATCACTGCTCAACAGATGTGGCTTCAACAAGCCCGGTCCGGTCTGCATGGCGCGCGCTACAATGAGAATTTCTAGCACAAAATAATCGCATTCTTCAAAGAGCCTGCCAAAACTTCCTTGATGGCAGCAATTATTCCATCTGTTAGAATGACGCCTGGATCCATGCCGGCATCTAAGCCCAGCCTGTACCCCATCTTTCATACCGTCGGTATCACCATCAAGAATTGCATTGTATAGCGCCGATAGTTTTTCGTTCATAAAATTATCTTTTTTGATATTTCTTAATTTTGGGGGCTGCACGCAGGTAGATGGAAACACTGTCGACTCTATCAATTGTATAAGTAATTCTTATAGTGACTTTATAACTGGAAATCAGACAAGTGTCAAAGATATGTTGTCAGTCAAT
>CAIWRB010000387.1 GCA_903914955.1 uncultured Chloroflexota bacterium
ATGCGCGCCGGACGTTCCGCGATACCTGAGATTTGCGCATTGTGAATGCGTGGATCAACTTCAATAATTTTTGTCTTTGGAGTAACGGATACTCCATCGTGTGTCAATCCGCGCAGGATGCCCGTGATGGGCGCGAGCAGCGGGGTTGAATCAATGCGCGCAATCTTCTGATCTTGTGTGACAGAATCACCGATTTGAAATGAAGTGTGGAATGTACCTGCAACAGGAGCATAGGCGTATCGATCCCGTGCATGACCGTCAATTTCAAGCGGCTCACCCCGTAATAGACTAGTCGCACCATGCTCAATGATTTGCCCAAGCGCTTCGCCCCGACTGGTTTCAATCGCAATGTCGGTGGTTTCGCCCGCGAAAAAATTCGGACCGAGACCAATGGTAAGTTCTGCCAATTCGCGCTGGACTTCGGGTTGCAGATGCTTTCGCATGCGCGCATCCACCAAAATAGCGGGATGGAGTGTATTCAGTAGCCCGTGGAAATCTTTTATAAAAACGGGAATGCTGCAATCTGATACTAATACGCCCCGCAAACGATGCAAACTTTTTATTAATCGTGCCTCAATGCCGTCTAATGAAGCACGTCCATCGAAGACAGCGTCAGTAAAGGACATTCTGCGACGTGTAGTGGCGGGGTGTGTCATTTCATGAATGACCACGGAATACCCTGCTTTAAATAGACGATGAGCGACCGCTGAGCCAACATCGTTTGCGCCACGAACAAGGATTCGTATATCAGGTTTGGTTCGATTCATTTTATAAAATTAAACCAGAATGTTCCAACAGCAATGGTAAGCACGATCCCCAACGCACGACGAACGCCAGTGCTCGAAAATTTGATCGCGCCTACTTGACTGCCGATCAATGCGCCAAGCAATCCAATCACAAGCAGAGGAATTCCAAATTCGCCAAGCGTGAAAATGCTTTTGGAGAAACGTCCGATCAAACCGCTGATCGAATTGATGGCGATGAATCCGCCCGCAGATGCGGCGGCTTGTTTTGAGTCGCCCCACTGCATGAGGATGATCAGCGGCGAGAGGAAAATTCCGCCGCCGATGCCGAGCATGCCAGAGAGCAGGCCAATCCCCGCGCCGCTGAGCAAAGCCGCCCACAGCGGAATCGGGCGTGCTATCCAGTTAAGTTTTTCATTCAACGTTGGGATTAAAACCATGCGGATCGCGAGATAGGTCAAAACGATATAAAGCAATGTGGTATAGGCCTGCTCGGAAATTTTGAGGGTTGCGCCAATGTATGCGGCGGGAATAGATGTGATCAAAAACGGAAGCAGTAAACGCGGACGAAAATACCCCGCCCGCGCGTAGCTTGTAAAAGAAACGGATGACACAAAAATATTCAAGACCAGCGCTGTACTAGCCATGATATTTGCTGGAATTCCGAAGAAGTTCATGGCGACAAGATACCCCGATGCGCCGCCAAATCCCGCACTGGAATACACCACAGCGATAAAGAATACCAGTAAGTAAAGGAAAGGATTATTCAACCGTATCCAACTCCATTTCATGGGCAGGGATGCAGACCGGCGTATGATAATACGAATTTCCAGTGCAGGCGTGGCAAAGAGTGAGATCGTTTTGTTTCACTTCACGCTCGTTCATGATCTCTTCGCCGCACACATCACAATCAACTCGGATCTCTGGATGGGAAACAATGTCTTCGATGGAAGCAGTGAGTTGCATTCGGTGATGGTAAATATTTCTTCGTCAGGCATGATTTGATAAGCCTGCATTTGTGCGAAGTAGTGACTTGTTTCATCGAGCGCAAGTAAATATGCGTGCTGGCGAATGTCCAACATTGGCGCAATACGCAGCGCACTCCTTGTTTTTACATCTGCAAAACAGCCGTCTGTTTCGGTGATGATGAGCAGTTGTTTTGTATCAGGAGGCGTTTCAAAACTGAGGATGTTCATAGTAGTTCTTCTAACCCAAAAAGCGGTCTCAATGAAAAGAGACAGCCTCATATAAAGCTTGAGTAATGCCTCCTTTCCAAATTCGGGGGGGGATAGCTCGTTTCCGCTTTATCCGTGGATCACGGTTGTGATCGGCCTGTTGCCATGCCGTGAAGTTTAGGCGATCAGGCTTCGGAGGGATAATTTACTATATCGTATTTTTTAATATACAGATAGAGCTAAGTGTCTCTGATTGTTTTTCATATTTCCACCCAATGGCAAAATCATATAACAGGAGAATTAGAAAGTTTGACGCGATCTGTCAGGAAATTCCCTGCATAATCAGTGATGTTCATCAGAGAAAAATATGACACAATTCACATTCGGAATTTAGAATATGACCTATAATGTATTCATGGAGCTGAATATGAAAAATAATCCCCTTCAATCTATTGTTTCCCTGCTTGAATCCATTTCGCCTTTGGCGCGGATTGAACTTCTTTTGTTGATTGGCGCAGGTGAGGCTTGTGTTTGCCATCTCGAAACTCAACTTGGCTATCGTCAGGCTTATATCTCGCAACACCTGATGGCATTGCGACAGACGGGTTTACTGGATTCGCGTCGCGAAGGAAAATATATTTTTTATCGGCTGGCAAAGCCCGAGGTTTTGTTGCTCATCCAACAAGTGGCGCAAATGATTGGCGTGGATCTGCCCCACATGGAAACGGTTACTCCCGATCAACAGTGCGGCTGCCCCACGTGCACGCCGACCGCAAATCTTGTTTCTCTCAATCAGATCTAATAAACACATATAAGGAATTCACATGTTAACTATTAAAGTTCTCGGTTCAGGCTGTGCCAATTGCAAAAAATTGGAAGCACTTACACGCCAGACTATTAACCAGATGGGTATACAAGCCGATGTCATCAAAGTAACTGAATATCCCGATATCATGGCATACAACATTATGTCCACCCCTGGTTTGGTCATCAATGAAAAAGTTGTTTCAACGGGACGCATCCCATCAACTGCAGAGCTCACAACCTGGCTGGCTAATGCGCTTGAAACCGCATAGTCAATTTTATTTTTAGATAACTTACAAACATGACTAATATCCGTCTCTGCTGTCACCGAATCCGTGGCTGACTTTCGAAGGGTGCGAGATGTTATCAAAGAAAAAATCACCAAACTGTTCAAGCAGGTTGGATAACATTTTGAATTTGGAGGTTCGTTATGTCTGAAGCTGCTGCAACGCAAAGCCTTAGCAAAAAACTTTCGTTCCTTGACCGCTACCTGACGCTTTGGATTTTCCTGGCGATGGCGGCGGGCGTGGGGATCGGATTCTTGTTCCCCGAAGGAGTCAAAAGTTTCAACACGGCGGTCTCGGTCGGGACAACCAACATCCCGATTGCGATCGGGCTGATCTTGATGATGTATCCGCCTTTTACCAAGGTGAAGTATGAGGAATTGGGCGACGTATTCCGCAATAAAAAAATACTGGCGCTCTCGCTCATTCAGAATTGGGTTATTGGTCCGATTCTGATGTTCGTACTCGCTGTGGTTTTTTTGCGCGGCTACCCAGACTACATCGCGGGGCTGATCATTATCGGTTTGGCTCGTTGTATCGCTATGGTGATCGTGTGGAATGAACTAGCGCGCGGCGATACTGAATATGCCGCTGGATTGGTAGCGTTCAATAGTGTCTTTCAGGTACTGTTCTACAGCGTCTACGCTTACGTTTTTCTGACGGTTTTGCCGACCTGGTTTGGTTTGACTGGCGTTACGGTGAATATCACAATGGGACAGATCGCCGAGAGCGTCTTCATTTACCTCGGCATTCCATTCTTGGCGGGTTTCCTGACCCGCTTCGTACTGGTGCGGATGAAGGGCAAGCAGTGGTATCAAAAAGAATTCATTCCCAGAATCAGCCCGCTAACTCTGATTGCCCTGCTGTTCACGATCATGGTGATGTTCTCGCTGAAAGGGAATCTTATCGTCCAGATCCCGCTCGACGTGGTGCGGATCGCCATCCCGCTCTTGATCTATTTCGTAGTTATGTTTCTCGCCTCATTCTGGATGGGGCATCGCCTGGGCGCGAATTATGCGCAGACTACTACACTTTCATTCACAGCCGCCAGCAACAATTTTGAACTTGCGATCGCGGTGGCGGTGGCAGTCTTCGGTATCAACAGCGGAGCGGCGTTCGCGGCAGTGATCGGTCCGCTGGTGGAAGTGCCAGTGATGATCGGGTTGGTCAACGTGGCGTTCTTCTTCCAGAAAAAATATTATGGCGGAGCGGTTTTATCCAGCCCGGCAATGGTCGCTGCAGCGGCAGAAGCCTGCCCACCCGATCAGAAATTGGTGAAGTAACCGGATATAAAACATCCCGAAGATTCAAGAATCTTCGGGATGTTCCATGAGATGTCTTTGCCCCGTCTTCTGCGGGGAGGCTAGTCATGTGCCAGGCACATGGAGAATCCACTTGCGGATATCGTCAGGCAATTAATGGTTTTGCGTGATGCAAACTTCGTGGAATAAAACGTAGCGCGACTTTCAAGTCGCGCACCAAAAGATCAAGGAGGCTTTATAAATGCAAACTCAACTTACCCAACAAGAAAAAACTCCCTTCTCCAGCGCCGATCTGCGTGCCTGGGGATTGGTTGCGCTGGCCTCTATGATCTGGTTCACACTCTATAATGTGATTCAACCCATTGCGAATTGGATCGCTTACAGATTACTTTCGCTTCCACAGACTTCTCATTTGGGCGAGTCATTGGCATTCTTTTTCTATGATGTTCCCAAGATCATCCTGCTCTTGGGCGGGATGATCTTCTTGATCACAATGTTGCGCTCATTTTTCAGTGCCGAGCAAACCCGCGCCTGGCTGGGCGGTAAGCGTGAAGGCGTGGGCAATGTGATGGCGGCGGCACTGGGTATCATCACTCCCTTCTGTTCATGCTCAGCGGTCCCGCTCTTTATTGGTTTTGTTGAATCAGGAATTCCGCTTGGGGTAACATTTTCATTCCTGATTTCAGCGCCCGTGGTCAATGAAGTTGCCTTGGTAATGTTATTCGGATTATTTGGCTGGAAAGTGGCTGGGCTATATCTCATCTCTGGCTTGACAATTGCCATTGTGGCTGGAGTGATTATTGGTAGACTCAAACTTGAACGCTATGTGGAAGATTTCGTCTGGCAGATCAAAGTCGGTAAAGGCGCAAACTTACCCGAGCAACCATCCTGGGCTCAGCGGTTTCAAGTTGCCTGGGATAGCACAAAAGAAATTGTTGGCAAGGTCTGGTTATATGTAATAGTCGGGATTGCCATCGGCGCAGGGATTCATGGCTACGTTCCTGAAAGCGCATTGGCAGGCATTCTCGGCAAGCAAGCCTGGTGGAGCGTTCCTGCGGCAGTTGTTTTGGGTGTGCCACTTTACTCGAATGCGGCAGGTATCATCCCCATTGTCAGCGCGTTGATGGAAAAGGGTGCGGCAATCGGCACAGTATTAGCATTCATGATGGCGGTGGTCGGGTTGAGTCTGCCTGAGATCATTATTCTGCGTCGCGTGCTAAAGCCGCAATTGATTGCCGTTTTTGTTTGCACAGTGGCGATTGCCATCATCATCACTGGATATTTATTCAATTTTGTAATGTAAGAGATATACAGGCCTACATTCAATTTCTGTCCACTCATTTCACGAAGAGAAAAGTTTTAATTAATATATATTTTATGCGGATGAGCGAAGTAGCCAGTGTACGTTCGGCGACTGAAAATTTTCTGGCTCAGAAAAAAACTCTCCGACGGGTTGGGGTTCATCCATAAGTTTATTGAGAGTTTAGACAAGAATTTTGTCAGCTGGATAACCGTTGTGTAGCCAGCGCAAGGAACTAACCCATCATGATCTTCGGACGATACTGCAGCGCCTCCGCCAAATGGGTGGACTGGATCTCATCACTGCCCGCTAAATCAGCAATCGTACGAGACAATTTCAGAATGCGATGATAGGCGCGCGCCGATAGTTGCAGTTGCCTCATGGCCGAGCGCATCAAATTCTGACCCTCAGCCTGTAACTGGCAGAATTGCCGTACCTCCCCGATCCGCATATCCGCGTTGCAGACGATATCTGTAGCTTTGCCATTTGCAAATCTTTTATATTGAATATCTCTTGCGGCCTGCACACGATTGCGAATCGACTCGGATGTTTCGCTTATTTTATTCCCACTTAACTTTTCATAATCCACACGCGGTACTTCGATGTGAATATCAATGCGGTCGAGCAGTGGACCTGAGATTCGTTTTTGATATTTGGTTACTGTTGAATGTGCGCAGGTGCAGGGCTTGAGCGAGTCTCCGTAGAATCCACAAGGGCAGGGTTGTACACAATAGATCATATTTTTCGTGCTTAACAAGGCAGAAGAGGATGATTATAAGAGCTTTCCTCAAAGCTACTGTCAAATTGGCTTAGAAGATACGTCTGCTTTGAGAGCGGAATTGGCGGGTAAGGCCGAAGCATATTAATCGCCCTATTCAAACAGGGCATCAATTGCTTTTCGTCCCTCCTGTAATACTCGCTCAGAAATCCATAATGATGAATTTGCAAGATTGTCCAGCAAATTAAATGCAAGCGATTTATCACGAATATTTCCAGCTGCCACAGTCCATAAAAGTATTCCAATTGAGCCGTGAACTTCCAACCCCATGGATTCCGCAAGTTGACGTGCTTTGGCATCGTCTGTAAGCAGCCAATCGGCTTTCACTTGCAAGGCCAAATTAATTGCTTCCGCTTCACCGGCATCAATTTGGTTTGCTTTCGTCCACTTTTCTGCTTTCTGCCTGGCTGAACTTTCAAGTTCAACAACCTTTACCCACTGCGGCGGCCTCCAACCTTGTGCATTTGACTCGAACTCAATGGCAACCAGCGTAGGGATAAGAATATCGCCAACCAGCGACAACAAATCGATAGCTCCCGCCTCGCTCAAGTGCAGAAGCGGACCCGTGTCACAGACGATAACCCGAGTCATTTCTTCTTGCCTTTTTGTTTTACCCCCCAATTAATATCGGCTAGTTGATATTTCTCCGCCAGCGCGCGGTCGACCGGCAATTTTGGAACGAGACGAATGGAACCATCATCTTCAACGAGAACTTCGAGCAGATCGCCCTCATTCAACTTTGCCTTTCGGCGGGTTGGGGCGGGAAGTGTAATTTGCCCGTTACTGCGGACTTGTAAATATTCAGACATAATCTTCTCTCTTTCTCAAAATCTGATTTTCTGACTTCTCATATATCATACAGCGTGAATGGCGGGATGTCAATTAGCCCGGATAATATAGTACATCAGCATCTTATGCATCTTTGATTCGCAATCCCTAATCTAGACGCTAATCGTTTTAGACTAGTCTATAAATTTAGTCCGAGGTCTATTAGGAGTTCATTTATCCAATCAAGATCTTTGGACGATACTGAAGTGCCTCTGCCAAATGCACGGAATGGATTTCCTCACTTCCGGCTAAATCTGCAATGGTGCGCGCGAGTTTGAGGATGCGATGATAAGCTCTTGCTGAAAGATTCAATTGCGTCATTGCTGAGCGCATCAGACTCTTACCTTCGTCCTGCAACTGACAAAACTGCCGCACCTCACCGACGCGCATATCGGCATTGCAGACGATGTCTTTTGCCTCCCCATTTGAAAACCGTTTATTTTGTATGTTCCTGGCTGCCTGAACTCGCTTGCGAATGGCCTCGGAGGTTTCACCAAGCCTTTCGCTACTCAGCTTTTCGTAATCAACACTGGGGACTTCTATATGTATGTCAATCCTGTCAAGTAGGGGGCCGGAGATGCGTTTTTGGTATCTAGTAACGACAGCAGGAGCACACCCACAGGCCTTTTGTGATCCAAAATTCCCACATGGGCAGGGATTCATCGCCGCGATCAATTGAAAATTTGCTGAAAAAGTTAATGAGCCTTTTGCGCGGCTGATGGTAACAACTTTATCTTCCATCGGCTGGCGCATGACTTCGAGAACGCGTGTGCCGAATTCGGGGAATTCATCTAAAAATAAAACGCCGCGATGTGCGAGTGAGATCTCGCCGGGCTTGGGGATATTTTCTCCCCCGACAAGACCCGCATGTGAAATGGTGTGATGCGGTGAACGAAACGGCCGATGACGAATTAACGGTGTGCCTGCGGGGAGTTGATCTGCAACAGAATAAATTCGCGTCACATCCAATGATTCCTCGATGCTCATTACTGGCAGAATGCCGGGCAACGCTCGCGCCAATAACGTTTTACCAGCCCCGGGACTTCCCACCATTAAAACATTATGTCCGCCAGCCGCGGCGACTTCGAGTGTGCGTTTGACGTGTTCCTGTCCCTTTACTTCGCTGAAGTCTGTTGGCGTGAATAACGGTTCAAGCGAATCTGCCGAGGCGATGTAAGGATCAATTAAACGGCGGCCAGATAAATGGTCGAAGAGATCCGCAAGGGTTTTGACCGGGAAAATCTCAAGGTCTGGCATCAAAGCCGCTTCAGGCGCATCCACTTCCGGGACGAACATCCGCTTGAATCCATTGGCGCGTGCAGTGGCGGCCATCGGCAAAGCGCCTCCCGCGTGACGCACAGCGCCATCGAGCGAAAGTTCGCCGATGACAATTGTGTTTTCAACTTTGTCGGGCGGAAGAAAACCCGCGAGCACGATCACGCCGAGCGCGATGGGTAGGGTCGTACGAAGGACCTTCTTTGCGGACGGTGGCGGGCGCGAGGTTGACGACGATGCGGTGACGGGGGAAATGCAATCCCGCGTTCTTTACTGCAGTTTGCACACGTTCGCGGCTTTCCTGAACGGCGGCGTCTGGCAAGCCGACAATTGTCATGCCGGGCAGGCCATTAGTGTAATCTACTTCCACCTCAATGACGACGCCTTCAAGACCAACCACAGCGCAGGAAAATATTCGAGCAAGCATGAATTGTAGTGTAGACGAGAGGAAAAGAAATGTCAACAAAAAGTTATAATCTGACGAATGGAAAATGAAAAACAACGTTTCTGGACTCGCGATAGCAGTATTCTGCTCGGGGGATTCTTCGTCACTATTTTTCTCATCGTCTACATTTGGTGGCCGCTTGCTGAAGAATATCTCGCGTATGTCGATTGGAACGGCGCGTGGTGGTTGTACATGGATTGGTTGCTGCTCGGTGTTTTTCTATTTATGTCCATTACGATCGTGGCGCGCGCGAATCTCAAAACGGATGTGTTGATCGTCTTCGTAGGTATCTGCGGTGGGCTGGCGATCGAGTCTTGGGGTACGCAAACGAATCTCTGGCATTACTATACTGCCGAACGTCCGCCATTGTGGATTATTCCTGCCTGGCCGATTGCAAGTCTCTCGATTGACAGGATTTCAAGATTTTTATATGCATTCACCACAAAGGTGACAAAGGAACATGAAGGAAAAACCTTTGTGGATAAAACTCTTTATTGGATGATCTTTGCATCTTTCTTAATCTTGATGCTGGTCTTTGTTTCTCCAACATTCGACAAATCTTATACATGGTTTTCGCTGGCGTTGTGTATTCTATTAATCATCACACCAACAGATCATCGTTTCGCCCTGCTGACATTCATCGCAGGCGCGGGACTTGGCTACTTCCTTGAGTTGTGGGGGACAACCCGCGAGTGCTGGATGTATTATACAAATGAAGCGCCGCCTTTCTTTGCAGTGTTGGCGCATGGCATGGCCGCAGTCGCTTTTTGGCGGGCGGGGTTGATCGTAAAAATGATACAGGAAAGATTCCGCGCAGGGTGGGTGTGGCAGGCCAAGGTCAGGGAAGAAGCGTAAAAGTTTTCCTATTGACTTTTCTACACTAGAGGCATATAATTTTTTTTTGAATAATAAACCGACCGTCGGTTTATTGAAAAGGACAGCATGCCCAGAGTCGTAAAAGAAGATGATTATGCCGCCCGACGTAATGAAATTTTGGATGTCGCCCGCCAGTTGGTTTATACCAAGGGCTACGAGGAAATGTCCATTCAAGATATTTTGGATGCGCTGAAAATCTCGAAGGGGGCGTTTTATCATTATTTCGATTCCAAACAAGCTTTGATGGATGGCTTGATCGAACGGATGCTTGACGATGCCGAACAAGTTCTGCGCCCCATTGTGGATTCGAAGGAACTATCTGCTCTCGAAAAGCTGCAACGCTATTTCGACGCGGGCGGACGTTGGAAGGTGCCTCAGAAAGCCTTCATGCTGAACCTGTTGCGCGTTTGGCGAACGGATTCCAATGCTCTTATGCGCCAAAAGCAGGAGGCCGCTGCCATGAAACGCATTGGGCCGATGTTGGTGGAGATCGTCCGTCAGGGAATTGCGGAAGGTTCGTTTACCACCAAGTATCCCGAAGAGTTTGGGAGCATGATCGTGGGTTTATCACGTGGGTTTGAAGACAAGATTTCTGGCTTTCTGTTGGCAAAAAAGCCTCCACCCGATGCACTGGAACAATTGGAAGCAATAGTTGGCGCGTATTCTGAATCGTTGGCACGCATCCTTGGTGCGCCAGCCGGTTCGCTGCCGTTGGGTGACATTGAAATATTGAAAAAGTGGCTGTCAAAAAAGCCATAATTTTTTTTGGAAATTCACTCTCGTATCTTCGAGATAAAAGGAGAAAATATGCAACTTTACCTGCGCCTTGCATGGCGTAACATTTGGCGGCACAAACGCCGCACGATCATCATTGTGCTTGCCATGTCGATGACATTGGCATTAATGATGTTCTACGATGGTCTAATGAACGGTTTTACCGACGCGATTTACGGTAATGCCGTGAAGGTACTGGGCGGCAACATTCAAGTCCATGCGGTGGGTTTCCGCGCCGAGGCGAATTCAAACCCGCTGTTCTCGCTGGCTGATCCGCAAGTGGTGGTCAAAGCCGCTGAAGCGAATCCGCTGACGCTGGCTGCTACACAGCGCATCCATACCGGAGGACTGGTCACCAACCGTGAAGGCGCGTTTGCGGTTGGAATCATCGGTGTCGAGCCCGAAAAAGAAATGACAGTTAACATCATCGGGCAGAATGTCAAAGATGGCAGAAATCTCACCAGCGCAGACCTCGATAGCGTTCTGCTTGGCAAAGGACTTGCTGACGCGATGGGTGTCAAAGTGGGTGACCGTATCACCATGGTGGGACGTTCCCAGCATGAGCAAATGCGCCAGCGCACGATGACTGTTATCGGCATTTTTGACCTGGGCATGGCAGACATCGAGAAGCAAAATGTTTATATATCTCTCGGCGAAGCACAGGTGCTTTATGAAGTGACGGGTTCTACCGAGGTGTCAATCTTCCTTGATAGCCTCGGTGAGGAAAGCAGTGTGATTGATGGAATGAAGCCCGGTTTGCCTGGTTACGAGATCGAATCGTTTCAGGCCAATTATCCCGATCTTGCCTCCGCGATCAACACCAAGGGTGGTGTGATGAATGTCTTCAGCGTGATCATCATTGCAATTGCGGGTGTTGGTATCCTCAACCTTTTGCTGATGGCGGTCTACGAACGGACACGCGAAATCGGTGTGCTTGGCGCGATGGGACTCAAATCGAATCGAATTTCCCTGCTGTTCATCCTCGAAGGAATCATGATCGGGTTGGTCGGCACCGCGGTTGGCATCATATTCGGTCTGGCGATTAACGGATACTTGAGATCAGTCGGACTCGACTTCGGCAGTATGACGCAGGCTGCAAGTTACATGGCGCTTGTTCAGGGCCGCGTTTACCCCACGTGGGGCATCGAGAAGCTGCTCATGCGTGCTTCGATGATCGCACTTATCTCTGCGTTGGCGGCGCTCATCCCCGCTGTGGAAGCTGGGCGGCGCGAACCTGCCGAAGCCCTGCATTTTGTATGAGGTAGTTATGATTCAAACTTTAAAAATGGCTTTCCGCGATTTGGGTCGCAACCGTCGACGTTCGTTTTTCTCTTCGCTGGCGGTGGGCGTTGGACTCGCCATGCTAATTCTGATGTCGTCAGTGGTGACAGGCGAGATGGGCGGCGCGATCGAGAACGCGATCAAACTTCAAAGCGGACATATACAAATCCGCGCGGCGACTTATGATGAAAACAAGTCGAGTCTCAAGTGGGAGGATTTGGTCGCCAACCCGGATGAGATCGCAAATCAGATTGGCGCGCTGAGTCAGGTCAAATCTGCGACTCCGCGTCTGTACGCGAGCGGATTCCTCTCGTCGGGGAATCAATCCGCAGGCGCGAAGATCACGGGTATTGATCCGCTGTCGCCCGCGAACGATCCCTACCGTGAAGGAGTCATCAGCGGCAGTTATCTCAATCCCGATGACCGCGATGCAGTGTTGATCGGCAAACCAATGGCGGAGAAATTGAAATTGAAAGTTGGCGATAACGTCGCGCTTTCGCTCAATACTGCGGATGGTAACGTGCAGGAGCAGATCTTCATCGTGAAGGGAATTTACACAACCAACACGTACGGTTTTGACGGCGCCACAGTTTTCCTGCCGCTTATAAAAGCGCAGGCGATGACGCAGACGGAGAATCATGCCAGTGCGATTTTTATACTGCTCAAGGACACGGCAATGACCGATACTGTTATTCCAGTGCTCAGTGTTCCTGCCAATCTCGAAGTCAAAAGCTGGAAAGATTTAAACGCCTTATTCGTTGAATGGGAGGCCATGGCGCAAAGCTATATCGTGATCTTTTACATGATCATTCTGGCGATCACCGCTTCGGTCATCATAAACACGTTGATCATGTCGGTCTATGAACGCACCCGTGAAATTGGCATTCTGTCGGCAATTGGGATGAGAGGCGGACGCATTATGATGTTGTTCCTCGCTGAATCATCCATGCTGGCGGTTGGTGGTGTAATTCTCGGATTAATTATCGGTGTGCTTGGAACGCTCTACTTCAATGTCAACGGATTTTATATTGGCAACATGGGACTGAGCGGCATTGTTATCACCGACACGATCTATGCCAAATTGACCATGGATAACCTCGTCAACCTGACCATCATGACCTTCGTGGTCACGTTGTTGTCTGGGCTTTACCCGGCAGTGATGGCATCCCGTATGCAACCGGTCGCCGCCCTGCGCGCTGAAAAATAGGAGTAAAAAATGGAAGTCGTAAAAATTGAAAATGTCACTCGTGTATATCAAATTGGAAAATTGGAAACGCGTGCCTTGCAGGGTGTTAATCTATCCATTGCAAGCGAAGAGTTTACTTCGTTGGTCGGCCCTTCCGGTTCAGGCAAGACGACACTTCTTCAAATGATCGGCTGTCTTGACCAGCCGACTTCGGGGCGTGTAATTGTCAATGGCAAGGATGTCACCAAGCTTAACCGCAATCAGCGCGCCGACATGCGCCGCGAAAATATTGGTTTCATATTTCAATTCTTCGCGCTTATCCCAACCTTGAGCGCATATGAGAATATCGAAATGCCGCTTCTGCTGAATGGCCAGGGAGCGGGTGAGCGCAAAGCGCGTGTGATGGAATTGCTCAAGGCGGTAGATTTAACTGACCGTGCAAATAATCGTCCAGACCAGCTCTCTGGCGGACAACAACAGCGCGTCGCGATTGCCCGCGCATTGGCTCCCAAGCCAGCCTTGATCCTCGCTGATGAACCCACCGCCAACCTTGATACTGAAAACGGCAGACAGGTGATGGATATTATGCAGAAGCTGAATAAAGATACGGGCGTCACCTTTGTGTTCGCCACACATGATCCGCGTGTAATTAATTATGCTAGACGAGTCGTCACATTGCAGGACGGTTTGATAGAAAAAGAAAGCAAACCTGTAAAAAAATAAAGTTTGGAGATTAAAGTTCATGACTAAAGTTTTTTCGATAGTAATTAGCATTTTGGCGCTTACATTAGCCGCTTGCGGATCATCAGCCGCGCCAACCGCAATACCAACAATATCGCTTGATCAGAATGTACCTTCATCAAATTCACAGCCAGGCGGCGGAGATGTAGTTTCTGCTTCGGCGGTTGTCGTTCCACTGAGCGAAGCGCGACTTTCCTTTCCATCTATTGGGCGGGTAACCTCGGTCAACATAGAGGTTGGGGATAAAGTCGAAGCAGGGCAGATCCTCGTCGTATTGGATACCTCAATTCTGGAAGCAAAAGTTAAAGAGGCAGAAGCCAATCTGACGTATTCAGAGATTGAACTCAAGTATTTGATTCGCGTTTCGGGTTGTCGGGTGGGTTGTGCGCCCACTCAGAAACATATTGAAGTAGTGGAAAACGATATCGCTCGTGCCCAAGCTTTGGTTGATTCAGCAAAAGCAACTTTGAATGCACAATCGAATCTGACTGCGCCGTTTGCTGGAACGGTTGTCTCTGTAAATATTTCCCCCTTTGAAACAGTAACGCCCGGCGAGGTGGTGCTCGTGATCGGTGACTTGAGCAGGTACCGCATTGAAACAACAGATTTGAGCGAACGTAATATACCCAAAGTAAAAATTGGGCAGTCTGTTAATGTATTTATTGATGCTTTGGGTCAGGTTTACAAAGGCAAGGTCGCGGATGTTTCGCGCATTTCCTCCACCCTTGGTGGGGACGTGGTCTACAAAGTGAGTGTTGATTTCGATCAACAGCCAGAGGGTTTGCTCTGGGGCATGAGCGCGGATGTTGAAATCCTCGTCGAAAATTAACGAGGAGATAAAAATGAAAAGATTGATCTGGCCAATTTTATTGACCATCATCCTGACAGCTTGTGGTGGAAATCCAACCCTTGCTGCGGTCTCTACAGCAGTACCCACTATCGCAGATACTGTTGTGGTCTCCGACCCTAACATTGTGATCGCCTCTGCGAAGGTTCTACCTATTCAAGTTTCTCAATTGGGGTTTAGCATCTCAGCGCTTGTAAAAGAAATCCCCGTCAGTGAAGGTGAGCAGATAAAAGCAGGGCAGTCCCTCATTATTTTGGATACTCCAGACTTGGAGTTTGCGGTAACTGCTGCCGAACAGGATTACGCTTCAAAAAGCCTCGCTGCCGAATTGCAGAATGCAGAAAAGGTTAAATATGTTAATCCCAATACGGGCGCTGTCAAATGGTATAGCCTTCCAAGAGAAGTGTATCTGAAAGCACTGTCTAAAGCAGACCAGGCAAAAGCCGTATGGGATTCCGCCGCTGCCAACCTCTCGCAGAGTACCCTGCTCGCGCCTTTCGACGGAATGGTAGCTTCCATAGATGTGATTCCTGGCGAATTTGTTCAAGCTGACCAGACCGTCATCACTTTGGCAACCTTGAATAATATGAAAATTGAAACTACCGATCTTAGCGAGCGTGATATTGCTCGCGTAAAAATTGGTCAAGCTGTAAAAGTATATATCGAAGCATTGAACATGACTGTCGCTGGTCAGGTGGTTCGTATCGCTCCCATTTCGAAGACTGTTGGCGGGGACGTGGTTTATCCAGTCACCATTGAATTGAATGAACAACCCGTTGGGTTGTTATGGGGTATGACCGTTGAGGTGGAAATAAGAACCACTCCGTGATAGGCCGAAGAAGTACAATAGGCACGTTGGAGAAACCCAACGTGCTTTTTTGTACCCGCGTTTTTGAATTTGGTTAATCTACGAATTAACATCCATAGGAGCTTTCCATGACCACCATCACTGTCATCGGCGCAGGAAGCGCATCATTCGGGGAAAATACACTTTCTGCAATTCTTCGCTCAAAAAAATTAAAAGGTTCTGCATTACGATTGGTTGACCGCAACACGCAAAGCCTTGATATTGTTTGTCGGCTTGCGAATCGATTGAACAAGGAGTGGGATTCTAATTTCACCATCAGCGCACATGCAAACCATAAAGACGCGCTTGATGGCGCAAATTTTGTCGTCTCTGCCATAGAAGTTGGCCCGCGCGAAGAACTATGGAAATCAGATTATGACATCACATTAAAATATGGCGTGCATCAACCTTATGCTGAGAACGGCGGCCCCGGCGGGTTTATTCACACAGCCCGCAACATCATGCCGCTCATGGAAATTGTGCATGACATGGAACAGGCTTGTCCCGATGCATGGTTCATTAATTTCACAAATCCCATGGTACGTATTTGTGATGCGGTCAACCGCCATAGCAAGATCAGAGTTGTTGGTTTGTGTCATCAAATTTACGCGGGCTACGACATGGTCGGTGTTGCGCTTGCAAAAGATCTTGGCATCGAAGTGCCTGAAGGTCTCGAAGGCATGCACGCAGATGTGTTACAGCATCCGCTTCAACAGATGGTAGTTCACCAGACCGTTCCGCTGATTGATATTCGTGCGGCAGGCACAAACCATTTTTCGTGGATCATTTCCGTTCACGATAAACGTACTGGCGAGGATCTCTATCCACTTTTGAAAAAGCGATTCTTCGAATTGGATGAAAAATTTGAACCGCTGACGCGCCGCGTTTTTCATGACTTTGGTCTGTTCCCGATTCCCGGAGATACTCACCTCTGTGAGTATCTCCCGTGGATGAGCGACCCCGTCACCAAGCCGTGGGAAAAATTCAATATTCGCCTATATGATTGGCAAATGATGGCCGGTTTGCGGGATTTTAGCCTGGATCGCTTAAGTGAAATGGCGAATGGCAGTACATCCATTGAAAGCCTGCTGGATACAGATTCTGAAGGCGCCCTGGAGATCATCGAAAACATTTCCTGTGCAGGCAATCATTATCATCTCGCGGCAAACCTGCCCAACACGGGTCAGATTTCCAACCTGCCATTAAATACAATTGTTGAGACACCAGTAATGGTAGATGGCGCCGGTATTCATCCGGTGCATGTTGGCGCATTGCCTGAACCTGTCGCTGAATTGTGCCGTCGTGAATTAATGACCGCGCAATTGGGTGTTGATGCCGCAGTCGAGGGAAACTATGAAAAAGCATTGCAATGTTTATTGCTTGATCCCATCATGCGTGATCTTGATTCAGCAAAACTAATTCTCGATGATTACTTGATG
This sequence comes from uncultured Chloroflexota bacterium, assembly GCA_903914955.1. GTDB lineage: Bacteria > Chloroflexota > Anaerolineae > Anaerolineales > Villigracilaceae > Villigracilis. The sequence goes on from CAIWRB010000387.1 coordinate 16,886, forward strand.
ACGTACAGGGAGCATTTACCGCAGTTTTGGAAGTCATAGAGCATAAGATTTATATAAAGTTGGATTTAAGAAAAGGAGTGCAAGACATTGTCTTGCACTCCTTTTCTTAAATACCTTAATAACCTTAAAGAAATATTACAACATGACAATAAATATGCCCCGAATATATTAAGAAAACTGTATGCTTAAAAC
>CAIWRB010000388.1 GCA_903914955.1 uncultured Chloroflexota bacterium
GGGATAATTGAAATATGGAGATTCAATATTTCGATAAAAATTTTAAAGCGTAACCTCCCAAACAACAGTAAGAACTTTGTTAGAAAAACATTAAAGAGAAAAAGCACACGTACCTTTTTTTAATCTCCAATTCACCCCCAGATTCAAAATAGTCTCTGATTGCAATAATAAAGCGGGGGTTGTGAGGGAAATCACCATACGAAAAATTGATCACTCAAGACCAAAGCTCACCTGATTTGGATTCACCAACAACATCTGCACATGCAATTTGAATTGTTGTAAATATGGATTGCTGATATCAGCATCATAAATCGAAACCCAAGCCGCGCGTAATACATCGAGGCTCGTCGCCAGCTCGGCCTGCGTTGATACACGAAGATGACCCTTTACCAAAAAGGAGCCAACGATCACTTCCAATGGCCGCATCATGCGATTGGTTTCAGCGGCATCATAATCCAACGGATCCTGCTCTGGCGGCACAAGATGAAAACCGATTACCTGCACCGCAGGGATAAATATCTCTGAAAAAGACAACGGTTTGGGTGGTGTCCCGCCAAACGAGATCACCTGTGGCTTATATAAGTGGATGTAATTTGGGACGCCCTGCGTTCTAAGCCAGGTACTGACTCGCGCATTCTCTTTTGCGATCATCTCTCCGCGCGCCAGCATATTATGGGTATACACCATTACCATCGCGGTCTTTTCATCTGGGGCAAGTGATCTCATGACAACTCCTTGAATGGCCGAATTATACAGCACCCTTCCCCATGAAACCATCCACGCTTATACTCCACCATCTCATTTATTAAAGATGATACAAACCATGACACAAACCAAACGCTGGATCGTCCCGCCTCTTATCTCGCCCGAAGCTGATTCTGCACTTTCAGCATTTCCTCTCCTTTTAAAGCAGATCCTCTTTAACCGCGGCTACGCAACAGACGCCGAAGCGCGCGCCTATCTCAACGCTAAACCCAATTTCAACACCGATCCATTTCAAATGACCGGCATGCGCGCAGCAGTTGACCGCATCCAATATGCCATTCAGCAACAAGAACCCATCGCAATTTATGGTGATTATGATGTAGACGGAGTCACATCCACTGCGTTACTCGTGGAGGCGTTTCAATACTTGAACGCGAATGTGCGCGGATACATTCCCAATCGCTTTGAGGAAGGTTACGGTCTCAACAACAACGCATTAGATGAACTCAAGGCAAGTGGCGTCAAACTGGTCATCACGGTGGATTGCGGAATTCGATCCCCCAACGAAACGCTTTACGCCAACAGCCTCGGCCTGGATCTTATTATCAGCGACCATCACCACCCTGCTGAAGGTGACCTGCCCGCCGCATTCGCCGTTATTAATCCCAAACAACCTGGCGATATTTATCCCGACAAAGACCTGGCAGGAGTGGGCATTGCATACAAAATTGCCGAAGCACTCTTCAGCCTTTCGCCTTCAGCCTTCAGCCTTGATGCTCTGCTAGATCTGGTTGCGCTCGGTACGGTCGCAGACCTTGCTCCACTCGTTGGCGAAAATCGCATTCTCGTCCGCAAAGGTCTCAGGCAGATGAAACAAACTACGCGGCAGGGATTATTCTCACTCGCGGCTGTATCCGAAATAAAACTGGAAAAAGTTAGCGCGGGCAATATCGGCTTTTCGCTGGGTCCGCGCTTGAATGCAGCCGGCAGAGTAAAAGAAGCACTTGCCGCCTATGAATTGCTTATTACAAAAGACGCTTCACGCGCGGGGCAACTTGCACAGGAATTAAATATCCAAAACCGCCAACGTCAAGATATTACAAAAGACATGCAAGCGCGCGCCGATGAAATCGCAAAGAAAGATGACCCCGACTCATTTTTGCTTTTTGCCGCACAGGAAGATTTCAACTCCGGTGTGATCGGTCTGGCGGCTTCCCGACTGACAGAGACCTATTACCGTCCGTCCATTGTCGCATCCAAAGGGGAGGAGGAAACGCGCGGATCATGCCGCTCCATTCCAGAATTTCACATCACCGACGCGCTTGATCAATGTGCTGATCTTCTCGTACGTCATGGCGGGCACGCGGCGGCGGCGGGTTTCACCGTCAAAAACGAGAATTTGTCAGAGTTGATATCGCGATTAAAAAACATCGCCGCGCAACAACTCTCGAATGTAGATCTCAGGCCCACCATCACGGCTGATGCGGAGGTCTCTCTTCTAGATTTTCGCCCGGATTTGTTTGAAAAAGCTTTGAAGTATCTGGAGCCTACAGGGTATGGAAACCCAAATGCAGCCTTTGTGGCGCGCAATGTAAAAGTAAAGAACGCGCGCACCGTTGGAGCGGACGCGAAGCATTTGAAATTATCGCTTGAAGATGCCGAAGGGTATATTCACGATGCAATTGGATTCAGACTCGGCGAGTGGAAAAATAAAATGCCGCTGCATGTTGATATTTTATTCACCTATGAGCCAAATGAATATAACGGGAAGATAAATTATCAACTAAACTTGAAAGATCTGAAGGAAGTGGGGACGAGGGATTAATTTTAGGCAGATCAAAATGGCACAGCCGATCGACTGTGCCATTTTTCTTTTAACTTTTTTGAACAGGTAACTTCGCCCGCCGCCAAGCCAGCATGCCCCCTTGCATATCAAAAACGGTAAATCCCTCTTTTGCCAAAGCTTTCGCGGCAGAGTTGCTGCGGCTGCCTGAAGCACACACGCAAACGATCTCGCGCCCTTTGGACAATTCCTTCATCCGCTTGTGAATTTCGTTTAGCGGAATCAATTTTGCCCCGGTAATATGTCCCGTGCGAAACTCATCCGGTTGACGGACATCGATCACCATGGGATGTTTGCCAAATTTAAGTTTTGCATTTACTTCAGCTGCGGTAAGTTTGGGAACAGAAGTCCCAAACAGTTTGGAAAGAAAGCTCATTTTTTTACTCCAAATTTTAAATTCAGGAATATTTATTAATTCCTGTGATATTCTATTTTATATGGCAAAGATCAATGATCCGTGATAAATTACGGTCCCCAGCGGGGTTGGTAATCACAATAATCATTATTAGTTAAACGGCGCAGATCTGTTCCGTCAATTCGCATGATATAAATCTCACACCCATTCTCGTCAGCGGGGTGGTCATAATAGGAAGTGAATGTCAGCCACTGACCATCAGGCGAAAAAGATGCACCTTGAGAATTTCCGCCTGTGGGAGAAAGTATGTGAGCATTCGTGCCATCGGCGTTCATGATGTAAATTTCGCGTTTCCATGTTTCGCCAGAATAGGTCACGATATATTTTCCATCGGGCGACCAATCGCTTCGTCCGCGGATGGCAGGCAGGTTGCTGATCTTGTGGAGTTCCTTTCCGTTGGCACGAATCGTAAATAATTGGACGACCCCATCCATGTCAGATGCAAACAATACATATTTTCCATCCGGCGACCAGGTTGGGTCCCAGCCTGTGGCTCTTGGGATATTCGCAATATTTTCTCCACTGCGATCCATGATCCAGATCAGATTTTTATTGTTAAATCCGTTTGAATGTTTGAAGACAATGGATTTTCCATTGGGCGAGATCTCCGGCGCGTTAAGATTACCAATCTGATCTGACAATTGTACGACATTTCCTGAGGCAAGCTGCATTTCATAAATTTCAAAAATGTTCTCGTCACGAAAAGCAGCATACACCACGCTCTTTCCATCAGGTGCGGGTGATGGATAGTAATGTTGTTTGGTGTCATCTTTCGTGAGCCGACGAAAGCCTGTCCCATCTGCGTTGATGATACAGATCTGATTACTGGCCTGCACTTTAAATATCTGACACGTAAAAACGATCTGTCCCTTTGGCTGAATGGTGGAAGAAGACGCTGTTACGGTTAATGGAATCGGGGTGGATAAATTGAAAGCAGAGGTAGGCGACTCGATGGGCGAGGCGGGACTCCCAATCAGTGGAGTAGATGCTGCTAGTGTAGCAAGCAGGTCTGTAGTTGGGGTTGATGTGAAGCCGTTCATGTTACAAGCAAGGAGTGTAAATAAAAATCCGCACCATATATAAAATCGTTTATTCATTTTCTTCTCTACTTGAGATCAAGATAGAACTCCTCCCCCGCTATGATCTTTGCTCCCAAACTTCCGCATTGCGGACAGAAGGTTTCCTTATTCAGTGGGTGATATTTTTGAAAACATACCATGCACTGTTGCTCAGCGGGGACGAGGCGAATGAAAAGCACAGCTTGCGCAAGAATGGTATCAGCCACTAGCATTGACCACTGAGCACGGAGTTGTTCTTCAGTATACGGGGTCAGTTCTCCCACTACGATATAAACTGAGTTTGCAGGCTTAATCTGTTGAAGAAGGTGGTCAACAATCGAGGATAAACGCGGGATATTTTGCATGATGATCTAAACACAGATGCCCCAAAATGGGGATTTTTTTAATTTTCAAAACGCCTCAGGCCGGTCTATATGCCGCATTTTTAGTATTGTTGAAGGTAGTGTCAAGAGCGACGGTAATATCTTCGCAAAATTATATCAGGCGAGGGGGAGCAATGCCCGAACTCTTCCTGTTCTGGGTACTTGGTTCATCCGCCCGTATTTGAGGGGTAAAAAAGGATCATCATGCTATTTTACTTTCGCCTCATAATTATCTGGGAACAGCTTGATGGGCAAGATTCTTCTCTGGTATAAAGAATACATCAAACTCTGGACCAAACCGGCCGCCCCAAGAAGTAAACGAACATAGGCGAATTGTATTTTGTTGCTTGTGATCGGTGTGCTTGTCTAAAAACGTTCATCCAAATGATCCAAGTCCGTATTCAAAAAAACCAAGACCACCCTGAACAGAAAAGAAGATAGCTACATTGGACAGATTCCTCAAATATCATAGAGTTTGTCACCCTTATCGTCGGCGCATCAAGCTGATGGATCGTGCAATCATATTGTCGATGTGAGGATGTATCCCGAGCACAACCAGATAACCGAGAGCCCAAAAATCATCGGATATTTTATCTTGATCTAAAAAACTAAAATTAGAAAGAATTAATTTTGAAGTTTCGGTACGAATGGTCTGCATTATGTGATTAGGCGTATTTGAAACATTTAACTGCATCCCCCATTGAAAATATTCAGGATCGATGGTTACAAATTGCAATTTCCAGCCATAGGAAATACATATCTGCTCCTGCCACCGCGGCAAACACAATGCAAAATCACCACTTAATTGATGTGATGGAAAACGAGGAATAAGAAGGCATGTATAACTTGGTTCGTAAGTCCTATTATGAAGAGGCTCAAGTACGACATCATAATTCGAATCGAAACTGTCCTCTTCTGTAGTTTGAAATAGAGAAAAAGAATCGTGAGTCTTCACATCCTGTTGAGCAGGGAAATTCAAATAAGTATTTTTTAGCTTCATCGGTTAATGATAAGCGTCCTGTTGCAATTAAATAATAAAACTATCAACATAAATTCCTCTTACGCAGACAATTTTGTCAAAAACTCAGCAAAACAGGTTTGTTTCGTTTTTAGAAAAGCAATGTAAAGAGTTTCGTATGGATAAAATCCAAAACAATATTAAGATATTTGTGAGATCAAATTACATTCGGGAAACCTGCACGAACCTTTTGAACAAATGCCAGATCAAGATTGGCTTGCAAGCGTTCGAAAGTTGAAGCGCATTTATCAAGCAGAGATAACCCTTCATCAATTTTTTGCTGAACCAAACATAATTGAGCAATCGCAAGTTGAGTTCGGGCGCTTTCGTACTCGTCGTCGGCTTGGGCAAGGAGGGCGAAGCTTTCCTGCAAATATTTCTCCGCCTGACCAATTTTCAGCTGCATTAGTGCGACCTCGCCCATGATGCGGAGGTTGTGACCTTCTTCGCGCGGCATCGCCATCTCACGAGCCAAATCGATCGATTGCTGTCCATCTCGTTCTGCCGCCGCGAGATCATTCTGCTTCAAGTGTAATTCAGCGAACAATCCATATAACTCCGGCAGCAGATCCCGAATTTTGGCCTGATCAAGATAGGCCAGGGAACGCTGTAGCTCTGCTTCTGCCGCATCCAATTCAAATTTTTGGATCAAGACGTTTCCAATATTTAGATGCAATGCCCCAAAAACCCATAACGAACCGTGGATTTGGGTCAATTGCCGTACCGCCTGTTGGTAATAACCTAAGGCGGCATCCAGTCTCCCTTGCTTGATAGCGACTCCCCCCAGATTGTTGTTGACCAGAACCTGATTATAGACATGGCCGATCTGCGTAAACAGATCCAGTGATTGACGGTAATGCAGATCAGCCAGTGATAATTCTCCTTTCGCAAAATATCCATTCGCAATTAAATTATGAGAAGTCGCTTGTCCATAGACATCCCCGATCTGCTCATATTGGTGCAGAGACTCCTGGAATTTTTCATTCGCTCTGCCGCCGCTGCTGCGTAAATCAATGATTCCTAATAAATTATACGTACGGGCCTGCACGGCAATATCGTTCAATACCAATCCGACCTGCAAACTGCGTTCGCATAGTTCAAGTGCTTTGGCAAAGTTTCCCTGCCGTATGTTGATCAATCCTGCTAGCAAGGAAAGTTCCGCCTCTTCCAGAGAGGTTATACCGTTCAGAGCAAGGAAACCTTTGTTCAGCCAGATCAATGCCTGCGCATACTCGCCCTGTTGCTCGAATGCCCGTCCGTACCAGCGACAGCTTTGAGCCTGTGATTCTTGATCACCCTGTAACTCTGCAAGGCCCACCGCCATTTGCAAACTTTCGCCGGCTTCAGTATATTGCCCCGTTGACACATACAACTCGCCTAGCGACATATAGATCTGTGTCCGTTCTTTCGCTGTGTCTGCTTCTAGCAATTGCTGGGCACTAGTTAATGCTTTTTGGAAGAAATCAATTCCCTGCTGGGTGGCATGCAATTGACGAGCCTGTCCACCGGCTAAAAGATTGTATTGCATAGATAACGGCCAGACTTCGCCAGCATAAGCATGGTAAGCGATCGACGATATGGCTCCAGGTTGATATTGAACCAACGCCTCGGCTACTGCCTTGTGCAGCTGCTGACGCTGAGTAAAAAGCAGAGTGTCATAGGCAACTTCCTGTGTTGTATGATGCAGGAAGGCATACATCTTCTCAACCGATATTTCGCTGCGAATGACCTCTTCAGTTTCCATGAAGGCTGCCTCAGCTTCAACCTCGGGTCTCGGTTTCTTTTCCGGATGTGACTGAATCAGCAACGCCAAGTCAATAGTGTATCCGATCACACTGCTAACTTTGAGGGTCATCTTATGCGCCTCTGGCAGACGGTCCAAACGGGAAAGTACCAAACCATGGATGGAGTCCGGGATTCCCAGTTTCACCGTTGAAAGATCCGCATCGCCTCGTAACTGCCACTGTCCATCCGCCTGTATCACGAAGTTCGCGCGGCGCAAGACAGTAAGAAGCTCACTAGAAACGGTCCAATTTCCATTTTCAATTTGTGATATTTGTCCGCCCGTTCGCATTGCAATTAACAATTCGCACATGAAAAGAGGATTCCCATGTGCTATTGGTTGGATGATATCCAATAACAAACGGGACAGAGGCGCATTCAGTGTTCGTTCTGCCACCATCGCTACCTCTGCTGATGTCATTTCATTTAATACAAGTTCAATATTATTTGAGAGCGAAGCTAAATTAGGAAATTGTGGTGCCTCACCGAGCCGATTGTGGCGGAGCGATAGAAAGATCATTACTGGAAAAGTCCCACATACCTGTTGAGCCAGTGTTTGCGTCAACGCCTGCGAGACCTCATCCATCCAATGCGCGTTATCGATCAACATCACCAAAGGTTGAGTCTGAGCCAACGTTTGCAGCATTTCCACGAGCAAGGAAAACAGTGACGCTTGTCGTAATATGCTATCGAGCGCGGCTGTCGTCGCATTATCAGGAATCGGAAGTCCCAGCAGATCACCGAGAAGCGGTAGACGCAATTCCCAGTTAGGGTGATTGACTTGAATGGCCGATGTCAATTTATCAATGGCTTCTGATTCTGTGAAGTCTTGCAAATTTAGTAACTGATAAAATATCTGCAGCCACGGAGTATAGGCAGCACTACGTGAAACACTCTGGCAGATTCCCACCACCACCCGCGCATTCTTTTCTCTTGCTTGACGGATGAAGTGCGCAGCAAGATGACTCTTGCCCATGCCCGCTTCACCGCTTACACGGATAACCTGTCCCTGTCCAGATGATAATTTCTCCAAGTTGGAAGTTAGCTCTGCCAAGACCGCCTCTCGTCCTAAGGGGAGTGATGGAAAACGCGCTTCCAACGAAAACCCTGCGTGTCGATGGCGAGCCCGTACAAGGCGGAATCGAGCGACCGGTTCAGTTTTTCCTTTTACCTCAATTGGAAGTAATTCTTCCCAAACGAACATGGCGCCGGCACGACTGTAAACCTCATCATTGACTAATATCTGACCAGGCTTGGCAGCTTGCATCAAACGAGCTGACAAGTTAACCGCATCACCCAATACGCCATAAGTTCGACAGGAGGCGCATCCATATGCGCCCACTCGCATACGCCCGTAGGTAAGTCCAATCTGCAAAGGTTCGATAAAATCCAACTGGCCGGGTAGAAGCTGTAGATCCAAGGCCGCCGAAGCCGCACGATCCACATCATCCTCATGCGCAATGGGAGCGCCAAATGCCGCATAAAAGTAACTCCCTTTGTCTCCAACCGTTAGCTGAAGCAGACTGCCATCAAAACGAGCGAGTATCTTTTGCGCCTGACGGATAAATATATCCAGCTTTTGTGGCGCTTCCAAATCCTGATCATAGTCTATGCCGCCAAAGCACAGAAACAACGCAGCAGCCGGACGTAGCTCTGCCAGGAAATCTGCTTGTCCGGCTTTTAACAGCCGATACACTGATGGGATCAACCAGGTTCGAACTTGTTCATCAGTAAACGTTTCTGGCTCAAGCAGACGCCAGGGGTTTTCAAGAGAATGGGAATCTTCACCAAGCCCTGTGATAACCGCAAACTTTTCCCCTGTATGTTCGTCCGTGCGCCACTCGGTGATTTGGAGGCGTTCCCCAAGTGCGTTCACTGCTGACGAATCAAGAATAATATCGCCTTTGTTGGCGTGATGTTCGCAATTCGTCAGGTTTTCAAGAGTCTTGCCCGCCATTACATCCACCAATGTATATTGTGGATCGCCAACGATAAAGCGCCGCACCGGGCCGGTGGCCACTGCGATTTTCATGCCGAGCGAGACCTGTTCACCACCTACAATTTGTATGTTAGAAAACTGGGTCATCACAGCCTGCATCGCCAAGGCTGTAGCGGTAGCGCGTAGTGTTGGCAAGAGGTCAGAAGTCTGACCATCGAACCAACAGGTGATCGCATCTCCGCTAAAACTGATGACACTGCCACCAAAGCGATGAAGTACTGTGATGATCGAATCATAAACCTTGTTGAGATGAACAGTCAGTTCTTCCGCGCCACGCTTAGGGCCAAGGACGCGTGCCAGCATTTCCGTCAACGGAGTGAAGCCGGAAATATCTGCAAACAGGGCGGCGCCGCGCGTGCGTTCTGGCAGTTCGCGACCTTCCGCAAGCGCCACCCGGCGATCCATTGGGATGTAGACAGAAGATATTTCCATAGATGTGGCTACTTTCTTTTGGCTGGCTGCCTTCGGAAGAATTCAAGCATCCTTACAAAGGCAGCCATCATTTTTTGTTGATATTATTTCTTGATCATAAGGTTGCCCTTGATAAGCGGCGTGGTCGGGTTAGCATAGAGCGAGGAGCCCAACTGGGTGTCATAAACCATCGCATTGCTATTGTCCATATCCCAGATGCTCAGTCGGATCTTGTCGACACCGCCTCCGCCCGTGGATTGGCCGTCGATTACTGTGACCGTGAAACCAAAGTGATGTGCGCTGCCTTCCACCGTTCCTGTACCCTGGAACTCAGCTTTGGCACCGTTGACCACCAACCATTGGGCGTTGTTGGAATGAAAATGGAACTTGATGCCTGTCAGCTCGAATTCAGTTTCGCTCTCGAGAGTGCCATCTTTCTTGTATTTGGTATTGAAGCCAAGTTTACCGCTATAGGTTACGGTTGGATTCGCCAGGTAGGCTCCCTGTGCATTAATGGAGCCGCTGCCTGTTGCAAACCCGGCTGTCGGATCATAGACAACCACAAACTCGAAAATCGATTGGCTGGAAGCAGCGCCATTATTATCGGTCACTATGAGCTTGGGAACATAAACTCCCGGCAGGCTGTAACTGTGACTGGCGCTAGCGATGCCATTGCCTCTTGCCGGTGAGATACTCCCACCACTTAAAGGTGTCGCATCATCCCAATTCCATTGAGCAGTATGTGTATCGAGGCTGCCTGGGTCGGTGAAGGTAGCGCTGGCATTGATAACTGTGTTTATCGGAACCAGGTATGTGATTATCGTGATGGCGCCGAGTGTGGGTGCAACATTATTGACTGTAACCACCGCATTACTACTAACCTCTGGATTGATACCATCGTATGCCTTCAATGTAACAGTAAAGTTTCCATTGTCGCTGCAAGTCAGGCTTGGGTTAATGGTTGTCACATTAGTGAAACTGCAGAGCGCTGAATTAACGCTCCATACCACAGATACTGAACTTTGATTGAGAGCGTCTACAACACTGGCACCGCTAAATGCAATGGGCGCACCTTCGGTTCCAACATAAGGGCCACCGGCATTCGTCGAAGGAGGTGTCTTGTCAATCTTGACTGTGATCACATTGCTCGCAATACTTGTGTTGCCTGCCGCATCAGTTACAGTCTGAGCCAAGGAAGCAACTGCCGAACCTTCTGCGCTGAGCATTTGATCTGCCGGACATGCATGCGCAGGAATACCGGAACCATTGGTGTTATCACTGCAAGTGAAATGTATGGTCACGTTTTGATTGGTCCAAGTACCGTCAATATAAAGCGCGCCGTTTGGCAGAGTAGCGCTCGCTGTAATCGTAGGAGCGGTCGTATCTCTGACTATTACCGAATTCACTGTTGTTGTGATCGGTTTGCAATTTATGAGTGAACCGTCGCTGACACACGCATAGAATGTATAAGCTTTCCCTGCTTGCGGTTGGCTTGGAGTCCAGGTGAATACGCCGGTGGTTGAGTTAATGCTCGCGCCCGCTGGAGCGCCTATCAAATTGAAATTCAGCGTGTTATTCATATCTACATCTGTGCCCGTAGCGGTAAATGTCAACAGGGATTGTTCAGCCACGCTCTGGTTGGCAATTGGATTCAGCACTGGGGCATGGTTGACGGGTGCGTTCGAGTCGCATGAATCGCCGATCCCGTTGTTGTTGGAATCCAATTGATCAGGGTTGTAAACGAACGGACAGTTATCACTGCCATCGATCACGGTGTCATTATCAGCGTCAGGAGCAGGGTCAGCATTGTCACCTTTTCCATTGTGGTTCAAGTCGAGCCATTCAGCACTGTTGCGCGGGAAGGCATCGAAGACATCCACGATCGGATCATTATCGGCATTGATATCACTGGCATCGCCAATACCATCATGATCAAAATCTGCTTGATTTGCGTTTGGCACGAGCAAACTATTATCAATCGAATCTACAACACCGTCGACATCAATATCAGCTGTTGCAGACAGGATTCTGAATGGAAGACCGTGATCGAGAACGAGGGACACATTCCCAGCCTGATCTACTGCCTGCACGAAGTATTCCACAGATCCTGTTGGGGCGGGGAAGGAACCGCTTGCCAATCCTGTAGCAGGATTGTAGGTAAGGTCAACTTTTGTCCAGGAGTTAATCGTCATATCGCGGTATAGGACTACGGTGCGATAAATGCCGCCGGGCTGATCATCACTCTCTGCCACCGAGAAGTTGATATTCCCATTATTGATGGCGGCCTGTACCGACCAAACATTGGGGGCGGTGAAATCGGTTTCAGTGTACGGCGCTGTATAAACTACCAGGTTGAGATTGTTATATTTCCGCAGGATGCCGGTTGTAGGCGCGGTGACGCTGGTGGTTTGGAACTGGGCAGGAACCACGATCAGGCGCTGTTGTGATGTACCGCCCACAGTCAGGAAACGATTGACACTGGCCGGGCTTTGCGGATAAAGAGTCTGCGCGAGGTAGATACCTTCTTGCGGCAGGTCCGCTTGTTGGGAAATGAATTGCGCGATGACAGGGTTATTGGCGGTATCGGTAAAAGAGCCGCCTTCCATCAACACGCCGCGCACAATATTTGTAGAAGAACTAAAGTTGACCGAAGTCAGTGGAAGCATGGGACGATTGCCGGTGCTTTGCAGGTCACTCCCGCCATTGACAGTGTAGTACGTTCCACTGCGAATTGGGTCGCTGATGGTGTGAGGCGTGTAAGTGAAGTTCAAATTCTGCGGCCAGGCTTTGGTGCCAGAGGGAAGCCCGATCGAACTTGGGTTGCCAGAGAAATAAGACTCGCCGCCCGGCTTAACACTGGTTTGAGTCGGCATATTTACTTTCAGCATCGGCAGACCGTAAAGGGTTATCTCGGCCACCACTTTTTCATCATAGGTGGTCAGTCCGCCATTACCGAGACTATTCAGGTAGCGTTGCTTGGCTTGCATAAAGGATGAGCCAACTGTTTGCATGGTGCTGAGTTGACC
>CAIWRB010000389.1 GCA_903914955.1 uncultured Chloroflexota bacterium
CAATCTTGCAGTGCCTTGCGCGTGGGATTCAGTGTGCGTGAATATTCATATCCCTGACGCGGTTTTCCAATTCCATCCTGCATATAAGTGGATGTGAGATAAACGGGTGTCATCACTGCGCCATTGTTTGGGTCGGGTTCCTGCCCTGCGTGAATTGCGAGAGTTTCAAATTTCATCAGATCTCCATTAGAAGTAAAGTTCAACATTCATACTGCGTCATTACTCAAGTAAATTACAATTGGATTATAACTTCGTACACGAGGAAAAATGACAAAAACCCTATTAGCAGTTCTGGCTCACCCTGACGATGAGTCTTTTGGCTTGGGCGGCACTCTGGCATTGTATGCCAGCAGAGGCTACGATACATATTATGTCTGCGCGACGCGCGGTGAAGCGGGCACTGTCGACGAGGAACATTTGGCGGGTTTCAAGGATACGGCCGAAATGCGAACAGCGGAACTTATGAAGGCTGCTGAAGCGCTTGGATTGAAGGAAGTATTTTTTCTTGGCTACCGCGACTCTGGCATGCCCGGTACCGAGCCAAACCAACATCCCAATGCGCAGATCAATGCTCCGATCGATGAGGTGGCTGGGCGCGTTGTGAAATATATCCGCGACCTGAAACCGGATGTGGTCTTGACCTTTGACCCGATCGGCGGATATAAACATCCTGACCATATTCATATCCATAAAGCGACTTTGCTGGCCTTTGAGAATTCCGACAACGCATCCTTTCATCCTGAGGCTGGCCACCCGTTCAAGCCGCGCGCTTTGTACTATCAAGTTTTTCCGAAAGGGTTGTTGAGGGCAGCTGTCCGTTTGATGCCGCTCTTTGGCAAAGACCCCACGAAGTTTGGACGCAATGGCGATATCAATATCAAGGAACTTGCTGAAGTAAGTTTCCCTGTGCACGTCCGTTTGAATGTGCAATCCGTTGCGGATGCCAAACATAAGGCCAGCGAAGCTCATGCTTCTCAAGGCGGTATGCAAATGCGGCGAGGGTTGATGGGTTTTGTCACGAAGCTCATCGGTGAACGGGAAGATTATATGCGCGCTTATCCGCCAATGAGTGAGATGTTTAGGCGCAAGACTGATCTATTCGACATATAAGCGCCATGTAGCACAGAAAAACGGTTGGGAACTTTTCCCGCCGTTTTTTCGTTAATAGCCAGGAATCCCTTTTTTGGAGTCATGATAGAATCTTTTTAATTAATTTTAGAGAAAAAATATGACTGAATTAAATTCTGCCGTTCCAGTTCGAAAATTGAATATTGCAAAAATAGCTCAGATTTTATTTCAACCTCGGCGAACTTTTGCAGAGATCGCTGGTGAAACCGCATCATCCTGGCTTACTCCCATGTTGACATTAAGCCTTTCCGCATTGCTGAGCGTGATTGTTAGCGGATATCTAACCTCGCGCGCTGCCTTGCTGGGAGAAGTAAGTTTGCCCCCGGATTGGCAATACTGGACGCCTGACATGCAAAACAATTATATGCAGGGGCAGCAATCTATGCAGGGTCCGGTATTTGTCTATGTTATTCCGCTAGTTTCTGCATTAGTAGGGTTGTGGTTGGGCTGGCTGATCTTGAGCGGTTTGCTTCACCTGGGATCAACATTGCTTGGCGGACGCGGTTCAATGGGCGGTGCCTTAAACATAGTCGGCTGGGCGAGCCTGCCATTTATGGTGCGTGATATGCTGCGCGTAGTTTTCGTCCTGCTGGCGGGGCACGCCATTGTCAGCCCGGGGCTTTCCGGTTTTGTATCAAATTCGAGATTTCTAATCCAGATACTCGCGCGCACAGACCTTTTCTTCCTATGGAGCGCAGTATTACTGATCATCGGTTTCAGCATTTCTGATGGTCTTTCGAAGAGCAAGTCAATTACTGGGGTAATTGTTGTCCTGATCATTCTTCTACTGGCGCAGGCTGGGCTGAGCACGTTGGTTTCAAGCCTCGGCGGGCTGGCTACTAAAGGGTTATGACATCTCCTTTAATTCGTATCAAAGGGTTGACAAAACACTATCAAATGGGAGGGACAACAGTTCGAGCCCTGGATGGTGTTGATCTTGATATCGAAGCGCATACTTTTACGGTCGTTATGGGGCCTTCAGGCTCAGGAAAAAGCAGCTTGCTTTACCTACTAGGCGGTTTAGACCGTTCAACATCCGGCGAGATCTCGATCAACGATGAACGGCTCGATCAAATGGATGAAAATGCGTTGGCGCTTTTTCGCCGCCGTACCATGGGATTTATTTTTCAGTCCTATAATTTAATCACGAGCATGAACGCTCTCGAAAACGTGGCCTTCCCGATGCAGTTTACCGGTACTCCCGTTTCAGAACGCAGCGAAAAGTCCCGCAAGTTGCTGGAACAGGTGGGACTCTCTGACCGCAGTCATCATCGTCCCTCTGAGCTTTCCGGTGGACAACAACAACGCGTCGCTGTCGCACGGGCGCTGGTCAATAACCCAAGTTTGATCCTGGCTGATGAACCGACCGGCAACCTTGATACTGCTAGCGGGATCGCGGTCATGCAATTACTCTCCGACCTTCACCGCTCCGGGCGGACAGTGTTGGTCGTGACTCATGATCCGCGCATGACGCGTTTTGCCACACACAAAATATTCCTTCTGGATGGACACGTGGTCAGTGAAGATGAATATAAATCAGCCACAATGGATATGACCCAGAGGGTTAGTGAATAGTTGTATGAATATTGGGAGCTTGAATGAAATTTCAAAATAGATATTTTTTATCGGTGATACTTCTCTTCACCTTGCTAGCCGTCTGGGTAACCCCGGCCTATGCTGCTACAACTGTTATTTCAATTTCACCTACTTCGATCGTTAGTGATGTTTCCAGGATAATTACGATAACAGGAACAAGTTTTGACAATATTGCTGTTTTTGTTGTGTTACTGGATGGATCTGGTCTGGTTACTGTGTTTGTTGACGCTCAAACGCTAACTGCAACCGTGCCTGCATCAACCGCAACTGGCACTCATGTCATAACGATCACCAAGGATGGCGCTCCCCTTTCACCATCATTTAATTTAGAGGTAACAGATTCTGTTGTCATTCCTCCGACAGCAACTTCATCCCCATTACCGTTTACACGTCCGCAGTTGAGAGTAACATCTTCCGGGGCAAGCGGAAACCAGATCACTTCAAATAAAGCGTTCAAATTCTCGGTTGATTTTGAGAATGCCGGCAACATGACGGCGTTTAATACTCAAGCTGTCTTTGCATCTGGGGACCTTGTTCCACTGGAAACTGGAGGGGTGGCAGTGCTCGGAAATATTTCCACGGGCGGGGATATATCAGTCGACCAGAGATTTATTTCGCAAGGGTCTTTAGCAGGGAAATCATTTGTCACAATAGATGTGACCCTAACTTATTACGATGACAAAGGTACTGCGTATTCAGACAAGTTCACTTTCACTGTTTCTGCCAGTGGTGAAACGGGTGGCGGAGTCGCCTATCCAACAGCCACTCCCACGGGTGTGAATACCGCACAATTGGTCATCACCAGCTATGCATCCACGGTGGATCCGCTCCAGCCTGGTGACCAATTTAAACTTGGCATGACAGTCCAGAATATGGGCAACACCGCCGCGAAACGCGTCACCATGATCGTTGGCGGAGGCTCATCAGGAGGGTCAGGGGGTGGAACACCTCAGGCTGGTGGTGTTTCTGGCGGGAGCGGTGAATTCACGAACTTTGCGCCTGTTGGAACTTCAAACATACAATCCCTCGGGGATCTTGATGCGGGTCGCGCCTTACAAGTAATACAAAACCTGATCGTCAATGTATCCACAACGCCCGGCGCGTACCCGATGAAGATCAGTTTTTCATATGTCAATAAAAATGGTGAAGTGGTCGCGGATGATCAAGTTATTACTTTGCTTGTTTACAGCCTTCCGAATTTGGATGTCAGTTTTTATCGCCCACCCGACCCATTTTTTGCGGGACAGCCCGGAGCGTTGCCGATTCAGGTTGTGAATCTTGGCAAACGGACAACTGTATTGGGCACTATGAAAATTGAAGCGATGGGTGGAACTCTCGACCCTGCTTCGACTTTGGTTGGGTCGCTTGACCCGGGCGGTTACTTCACCTTTGACTCGACCGTGTTCCCGGATATATCCGGTCCTTTGCAGTTGGCGATCACCATTAATTACACGGACGATTTTAACCAGTCACGCATTGTGACAAAAACCATGGATCTTATTGTCGAAGAGGCTATTATTGAGCCACCTATTGATCCATCCCTGAGCGGGGGGGGTGGTGAATTTACAACTGAGGAAACTTTTTTTCATAAGGTCTGGCGATTTATTCTTGGATTGCTTGGACTCGATTCTGCGCCACCGGATTCCGGCGGCGGGGTCAGTGAGCCGATCCCGGAACAACAGTTCGTACCAATTCCTGCGGGCGGCGGTGGCGGAAAAGGTTAGTTGGCTGGCATGAAATTTCTTGATTTATTCCGCCTCATTTTTGGCAATCTCAGCCGTCGAAAGGGCCGCGTGGCGTTGACCGCCATTGGTGTGGTGATCGGCACTGCGGCAGTTGTGATCCTGGTTTCATTGGCGATCGGCTTGCAGAAAAGTGCCACCGATTCGCTGTATGGAATCGGTGATCTGACGCAGATCGATGTAATGCCAGCGTACGGCGGTGGCATGGGAGGTGGTGGCGGTGGCCCTTTTATTGCCCAAGCCTCGGGAGTTTCAGGTCAGTTGGCTCAGCCTGTTCTGCTCACTAATTCAGCGCTCGATCAGTTAAGAGCAATTCCCGGTGTGAAGGTGGTTATCGCTCGCGATTATTTGAATGCGGGAGTTGTGATCCGTTATCAGCATTTGGAAGGCGGGATGAATATAATTGGAGTTGCTACCGATGATCTGTCCAACCTTGGGCTGGGAACGAGTCAGGGTGTAACCGCATTATCGAAAGGCTCGATCGTGATCGGCGCGATGACGCCTAATAATTTTTACGATCCTCATCTACGCCCCGGCCAGGAGCCCCCGCCTCCACCGGATCTAATGGACCAACAGATCCAATTGGTTGTTCTTAAATATGATCAGAATGGAAACGAAACTCGTAAAACCCTTAGCCTGCGTGTTGCGGGAATCATTAATGAAACGGGCGGCGAACCAGATTATTCGGTCTACCTGCCGATGGAATTGACCAAGTCATTGAATGAATGGGCAACCGGAACCCGCATCAACTACAACAAAGATGGCTATAGTCAGGTGATCGTAAAAGTTGAGGATGCGGGTCAGGCATTGGAAATTGCAGACCAGATCACCGCGCTGGGGTTTCAAGCCATCACACCGCAATCCTATTTGCAGGGCATCAATAGTTTTTTTGTGGTCTTGCAGGTTATCTTTGGAGGTGTGGGCGCGATCGCATTGTTGGTGGCGGCGATCGGCATCGCCAATACAATGGCGATGTCAATTCTTGAGCGCACGCGTGAGATCGGTTTGATGAAAGCGGTTGGCGCAACAAACCGTGACGTGCTCTCCATTTTTCTTGGGGAAGCAGCAGGTATTGGATTCATCGGTGGGTTGGGTGGGATTGTGATCGGCTGGCTGGCTGCACAAGGAATGAATGTACTTGCGATTGTTTTCCTCGCAAATCAGGCAAGCCAGCAGGGCGGAGCGCCTCCCAGTGTGGCGGTCTATACTCCAATTTGGTTGCCCATTTTTGCATTGATATTTTCCACCCTGATCGGGATGCTTTCTGGTTTGTACCCAGCCCTGCGCGCTGCGACCATGATTCCGGTGAATGCGTTGAAATATGAATAAATTTATCCATCCAAAAATTGAGTAAAAATAAGCGCAGACCTCAGCCCCGCGCGTTTTTGTTATATAGCCCTTTTTTCTATAAAGGATTAGAATTTATGGGAAAGGAGCAAAAAATGAAAAAGCTTCCGTTTTTATTACTAATTGTTTTTGTAATGGTTGAGATTAATTTAGCCTTTCCAAACCCAGTCTCTGCCAGCGAGTCAGTCCCCACCATACAAATCAATTCAAGTCAGCCTGAGATATTATATTCTGAGATAAATAGTTTTGTTACTTTCTCTCAACTAAATCTTTATCCGAACATCGAAACAGTTGGTGTTGTTGTAAGTGGAGCAAGCCTGCCGAAGAAAGCGGATCTACTGTATCGTCAGAGCGGCGAATCTGTCTGGCGCAGTGGACATCCGCTTGTACGGATCGACGATGGTCGTCTGGTCGGGAGTTTGTTTGGGCTATCTCAATCCACATCATACGATATCAAAGTACTTGACGGGGTTACTGAGATCAGCGGTTCAACTAAGACTCAGCCGAACGAGCTTCAATTCAGCCCAACGGTTATTTTGCATGTAAATGATGACTCACCGGCTGGGGGAGATGGATCTGCATCCGCCCCATTTAGAACCATTCAGGAAGGTGTAAATCACGCCTCTGCAGGGACTCAGGTTCTGGTCTCTGATGGGATCTATCGCGAAGCAGTTACATTCCCAACTTCTGGAAGCGCCGGTAATTGGATCCAGGTAAAGGCGGAAGGTAGCGGGGCGATCCTTGAAGGTTCAAATAATCTTTCCGGGAATATTTGGACAGCCTACGAAGGGAGGTCGCATATTTGGTGGACGAAGATCGATGCGCCTATCGGATATCTGGCGCGTGACCAGAAACGGTACTATATGTACGACACGCTCTCCGGATTATTAGCAAGCAGCGGGCATAATAAGATAACGATGACCGAGGGTTGGTATCTCGACCCAGCCACGTTGAAATTGTATGTTCGAAGCCTCGATGACGCATCAAGTCATACCTGGCAGGTGCCGCGTCAAATGCACGCGTTTGATATCAATGGTCGTGATTGGCTTTGGATCGAAGGGTTTGAAGTGCGGTTTTACGGCAGGTGCGGGGTATGTACGATTAACGCTTCGCATCTGGTGATCCGTAAAAATAAGATCCATACGGTAAATCTCGGCATCTTTTTTGACTGGAATGGAAACGACAATCAGGGAAACGACACCCGTATCGAATATAACGAGATCTACGATCCGCCGGTGAACGAATGGCCGTGGAAGGCGGTCAAAGGCAGTTCAATGGAAGGTACCGCGATCATTGTCCGTGGGCATATTGGTGCAATTGTGCGGAACAACGAAATACACAATTATTTTAATGGCATTTATACAGGGTCGTCTGGCGCTCTTGAAAATTCCGCGCTGGCGTTTGACGCTGATATTTACAACAATCATATCCATCACATAAGCGACGATGCCCTCGAACCTGAAGGCACATGCATTAATCATCGTTTTCGGAACAATACCATCGATACGACTTTTGTAGGGGTTTCACTGGCCCCGATCACTCAGGGACCGGTCTGGGTGTTACGCTCTTCCATTACCAACTATAGCGGAATGGGTATTAAATGGGACAGAGGTTCTGACGGCCCCGTGTTCATCTATCACAATACATTCTGGACGAATGTGAGTAATGTCGATGCAGTTTTTCTGATCAGCTCTGTCCATAATGCCATGATGCGAAATAATATTATCAGCACTACGGGGCTTTTAATTAATGAGGCTCCGACCGGCTCAACAGGGCACGATTGGAATTATGATAACTGGTACACATCCCGTACCGTGGATGTCAATCACTTAAAATGGGAGAATGTCCTATACGACTCTGTCGCAAAATTATGCTCGGCGAAAGGGCTTGAGTGTAATGGATACGAAGCTCCTCCCGGTTTGACCAATACTGGTGGAGGAGATTTCACACTGGTTTCATCCAGCCCGAACCTGGATCGAGGCGTGGCGATCCCCGGAATTAATGATCAATTCTCAGGCAAAGCCCCGGATGTCGGAGCCTTTGAGCGAGTGGTTGATCTTCCGCCGACGGTTTTGTCGATTGTTCGAGCCGATGCAAGTCCGACCAGCGCCGCGAATGTGAATTTTTCAGTCACGTTTTCTGAACCAGTTACAGGCGTGGATGCCGCCGACTTCGCCGTAGTTTCCGACCCATCCATAGTCGGTACATCCATTACTGGTGTAACCCCGGTTTCGGACACCAACTACACGGTTGGAATTAATACCGGGTTTGGTAATGGCACCATTCGGTTGGATCTCGCAGATAATGACTCGGTCCTGGACGGAGCAGGCAATCCACTGGGGGGCGCAGGAGGGAGCAACGGAAGTTTCAATACTGGTGAATCGTATATTATTGAAAAAACGATCCCGATGGTCGCCGGTATTTTGCCGGTTGATCCAAATCCCACAGGCGCGGATGTTGTGCGCTTCACTATAAATTTTACAAAAGAAGTCAGTGGTCTCGATGCAGGTGATTTTGGTTTCTTTACAACCGGTAGTGTCTCAGGTGCTGCCGTTGCAGGTATCAGCGGCCTTGGGACAACTTTCAGCGTTACGGTAAACACTGGCACAGGTGACGGGACTCTTCGCCTTGACTTGATCGACAACGATACCGTTGTTGATTCAACTGCGGATCCTTTGGGCGGAGTTGGCGCGGGTAATGGAAACTTCGCCGCAGGTGGTGTGTACACGATCGACAAGACTGCACCTGCAGTGCTCAGCATTTTGCGTTCAGACCCAAATCCCACTACAGCCGCGACCGTGCGGTTTGCGGTAGCCTTCTCTGAATCAGTCAGTGGAGTGGACGCTGGAGATTTTACAGCGATAACAACAGACAGCCTCTCTGGCGCATCCATCATAGGCGTGAGCGGATCTGCCAACGCATACATCGTGACTGTCGCTGATGGGAATGGAGTTGGCAATCTTCGTCTTGATATTGTAGACAACGACAGCATCGTGGATACTTTAGGTCATCCATTGGCCGGAACAGGTACAGCAAATGGCAGTTTTACAACCGGCGACCTTTACACAGTTAACAGGCCCCCTGTAACCATTGTGAGTGAAATATTCCGTTCGAACGGCGCAAATGATGGATGGGTACTGGAATCAACCGAAACTAGTAACAAGGGTGGGTCGAAGAATTCCACCGCCACGACTTTTTTTCTTGGTGATGACAGCAAGGATCGAATGTACCGCGCCGTTTTGCACTTTTCCACAATTAATTTACCCGACAACGCAGTGGTTACCCAGGCTATTTTGATGATCAAGAAACAGGGAGTCCTAGGGACAGACCCATTCGGTACCCATCAAAATATATCGATAGATATTCGGGATGGGGTTTTTGGCGGGTTCGGCCTCATTAAAATAGGAGCCCTGCAAGCAACAGACTTCCAGGCGCCTGCCGATAAATATTCAGCTGGAGTGATCCAAAATAATCCTGTAGGAGATTGGTATTGGTCGACCCTGGATGCCAGTGCGTACCCGTTCATTAACCTGGTGGGTGTCACTCAGTTTCGCCTGGGTTTTCAGATCGATGATAACGATGACCGTGATAATGACTATCTTAAGTTTTTTAGTGGAAATGCTCCATCGAATGAAGACCGCCCGCAATTGCTTATCAAGTATTACATACCATAATATATAGTTTATTCGTAAGGTAACAAAGTTCTCCAAATTCTCGATTAACTACATGATGCGCAAATCTCAGACCTGCGCATCATTTTTTTGCTGAAATGCTAACTGGATTTTACACAGACCTCGTGCAAACCGTATCCATGAAAGAACGTTGGAACCCCATGGTAAAATTTTCAGCGCTTTACATGAGCGTATCACTGCGTTCACCCTGACTTATATCGATGTTGAGTTTGCTGCCTAATGGATAAAAATAGTAATAATAACGGGTTAGATCAGACCTATCGCCTTCTTGCTTTATGCGCTCGCGCCGAGAGTCATCCATTAATGGTTGAGCAATTAACCCGGCAAATTGAAGAGTTTACATGCTGGCAGGAATTGCCAGCCCAGGCCGAACTGCACGGCATGGCCCCTCTCCTGTGGCATCATCTTCGGCAGTCGGGAATCTCCTTACCGGCGGAGACGGAAAGGGCGATCACAGGCCTCTATCTCCGTCATCGGGCAAGCAACCTTGTGCACACACGTACTTTGGAAGAAATTGTCACGCTAATTGAGCAGGCCGGTATTCGGCCTTTGGTGCTTAAAGGTCTCGCTCTGGCTTACGAATATTATCCAGACCCTGCTCTTCGTCCGATCAGGGATATTGACCTTTTGTTGAAGCAGGATGAAATTATGCCCGCATTGGATTTACTTGCGGGTGCCGGTTTTCGTGTGGATGCGCCTCCAGTTTCGCGAATCCCCGGCCTACTACCGAAAGAACTGACAGCGGATTCGCCCTTGCATGAGGGAATGATCACTCACATTGAATTACACCACTACGATCTGAGGCAGCGAATACTCAACGACAGCACGCCGGATGATAACTTTATCGGATTCGACACATCACCGCATAAACTACTGATCGGCAAGAGTGCTGTTTATGTACCTGCACCTATGGATACGCTCAATTATTTATTCAGGCACCTAAAGAAGCATTTATTATTGGGAACCAAGAATAGCCCATTGTTGCTAAAGTGGGTTGCGGATATTGTCAGCGTTGTGGAAAGGCATGCCGAGACATTAGATTGGGATTACCTGCGGCGGCAAGATCCGGCTTTTTTGGAACGACTCGAAGTGTTTTATAGCCTGACGCCCATGCCCGAAATTTACGCAAAGATCATACCTGTCGGGCAGGTCACATTCCCTTCAGGGCTCAATCAGTATCCGAAAGGCTGGCCGAATGCGAAGATCAAAAAATGGAGGCAAGTTGGATTATTGCGATTTTTATGGCAAACTTTTACTCCGCCTTCCGAGTGGTGGTTACGCCTTTACTATGGTATTGGTAAGGATTCTTGTTTTTGGTACGGACAGGTCGTCCATCGCATACGTATAATTGGATTAATGATCTGGTTGTTGATCGGCAAGAAATTGAATGTCGTATCGAAATAAAACCTCCTAAAGTCATTCGGTAATTCAATGATCACCATGGCTTTTATAAAATAAATAAAGAGGCTTGTTCAATTAATAGAACAAGCCTCTTTATTTTGATTGATCGTAAGGATTAATTATTAATCAGCAGTTCCAAGTTCGGCGTCACTACCCGACCCGGGACTGAATGCGGTATCAAGGCTCACAGAAATACGCGTAACCTCAGGTTTGTGCCAGAGCAGAAGCTCCTGGGTTGGTTCATCAAGCAATACGGTAGTTATTTTGTTTTCCATGGTTTTTCTCCTGAATTCATTATTCTTTCCAATATTCTACTGGAAAGAAGTTGTAATAGATAGGTTGGATCATTTTCAGAATTTCAATTTGATTCTGAATATTTGATTAAAGATCTGGTTATTGATCAGCAAGAGATTGAAAATCGTGTCAATATAAAATCTCTAAAGGTAATTCGGAAATTCAATGACCACCATCATGGGCCTTTATAACATAAAATAAGAGGCTTGTTCAATTAATTGAACAAGCCTCTTATTTTGATTGATCGTAAGGATTAATTATCTATTATCAGGTAGGGATCCAGAAAACCCGTCGGTATGTGAGCCGGAAATAAATCCAGTGTCAAGGCTCACAGAAATACGCATAACCTCGGGTTTGTGCCAGAGCAGAAGCTCCTGAGTCGGTTCATCAAGTAATACGGTGGTTATTTTGTTTTCCATGGTTTTTCTCCTGAATTCATTA
>CAIWRB010000390.1 GCA_903914955.1 uncultured Chloroflexota bacterium
AAGGAGATTTCGATCGAGCAATGGCTCTCCAATGTAAAGTATTGGAACTTCCACAATGGAATTCCGATAAAGCGAGTACTTTTTGCCTTCTGGCCAATATTGAACGTATTCAAGGGTTATTAGATCAAGCAAAATATCATCTTTCGTTTGGTGTGCAATTTTTAAAAACTGAGGCGGATTGGATTTCTTCAACTCTTTATGTCATACCTTATATCGCCTATTTTTCAGCTGATGTGCAACTAGCAAGGCAAGCGATATCCCTGTTTGGTTGGATTGAAAATTGGAATAAAACAAAAGGGCATGTTCAACCGCCTGTCTATCAGGCTGAATTTGATCGTTACCTGAATCAAGCGCGCGAAGGACTTTCTGAATCCGAGTTCAACGCGGCTTGGGCTGAGGGCAAGTCCATGAGCCGAGAACAGATCCTTGCGCTGGCGAAGGAAGTATTGCAATGAATAATCACCCCACCGGCACAGTGACCTTCCTTTTCACTGACATCGAAGGGAGCACAAAACTCGCACAACAATACCCCGAGTCCATGCCTGATTTGCTCGCACGGCACAATGAGATTCTGAATCAAGCGATTGAATCTCACAACGGATTTGTCTTTCAAGTTGTCGGTGATTCGTATGCTGTCTCATTTCACAACGCCAATGATGCGTTGAAAGCTGCAATACAAGCACAGCGAAACTTTCATAATGAAAGCTGGGATCCTGCTGCCATCAAAGTCCGCATGGGAATTCATACCGGCGCGGCGCGGCTGGAAACCGAACCCAAAGAAAACGCCTATTCCGGTTATGCCACCATCGCACTGGCTCAGCGCATCATGTCTGCGGGGCATGGCGGACAGATCCTGCTATCACAAACCACGTATGATCTCATCCGCGATCAATTGCCTGAGAATGCCCTGCTCATGGACATGGGTGAACGGAGTCTGAAAGATATTTTTCGACTGGAACATCTTTACCAATTCAACACTCCCGATCTACCTGCCGATTTTCCGCCGCTCAAAACACTTGAAAGATACAAAAACAACCTTCCCACTCAACTTACAACATTTATCGGACGTGAAAAGGAGATCATAGAGATCAAGCAGGCATTAGCGGAACATCATCTCGTCACGTTGACCGGTTCAGGTGGCGCAGGCAAGACACGCCTTTCACTTCAAGTCGCTTCGGAGTTGCTCGATCAATTTCCCAGCGGCACGTGGTTCGTGGAACTCGCGCCCATCACAGACCCTGACTTGATTCCACAAGTCATCCTCACCGCAGCGGACATGCAAACCCAACAAGGCAGGAGCCCGCTCGACAGCCTGACGGATTTCTTGCGTGAGAAAACATCCTTACTCGTTTTGGATAACTGCGAACATCTCATAGAAGCCTGCGCCAAACTCGCTGATATATTATTGAATGCTGCGCCGAATTTGAAAATATTGGCGTCGAGCCGAGAAGCGCTGGGCGTCAAAGGCGAACAGGCATGGCATGTGCCATCGCTTTCCATTCCAGATTTGAAACATTTACCAGCCGCCGAAGGACTCTCACAATATGAAGCTGTGCGCCTGTTCATTGACCGCGCCATGCTGGCTCAGCCGCATTTCACAGTAACGGATGAAAATGCGAACGCTGTCGCGCAGATCTGCTCGCGGTTGGATGGGATCCCGCTGGCAATTGAACTTGCGGCTGCGCGCGTAAAAGTCCTGAAAGCGGAGCAGATCGCTGAACGCTTGAACGATCGCTTCCGTTTGTTGACTGGCGGTTCAAGAACGGCATTGCCGCGCCAACAAACCTTGCGCGCCTTGATCGACTGGTCGTATGATTTGCTCTCTGAAAATGAAAAATTGCTGCTCAGAAGATTAGCGGTCTTCATGGGCGGCTGTACGCTTGAGGCTGCCGAGCAGGTGTGCAGTGATGGGCAGCTTCATGTCGAGGATGTTTTGGATCTGCTTATTCATCTGGTGGATAAATCGCTGGTGGTAGTGGATGAACAGCCCGGTCATCTGCGCTACCGCATGTTGGAAACCGTGCGCCAGTATGCGCGGGAAAAATTATTGGGATCGGGCGAGGGCGAAAGACTTCACACACAACACCTTGCCTATTTTCTAAAATTTGCCGAGGAAGCCGAGCCGTATTTATTTCGCGGAGAGCAGATCGAATGGCTTAACTGGTTGGAACAGGATTACGATAATATACGCGCGGCGCTGGGGTGTGCTATAGAAA
The DNA here is from genome assembly GCA_903914955.1 of uncultured Chloroflexota bacterium. Classification (GTDB taxonomy): domain Bacteria; phylum Chloroflexota; class Anaerolineae; order Anaerolineales; family Villigracilaceae; genus Villigracilis. The sequence continues at coordinate 2,217 of CAIWRB010000390.1, forward strand.
ACGAGCAGGATGACCCGCCTGATGCTGGGTTGCGCCTATCCAACGCGCTTTGGTATTTTTGGTACCTGCGAGGCTATCTATTGGAAAGGCGTGAATGGCTTAGGCGGGCTTTGGCAAAGCCCACACAAGCGCCTCGCACAGTGGCGCGAGCTCGGGCACTTGGACTCGCAGGATTTTTCGCTGTATGGCAATACGATCAAAAAGAGGCTGTATCATTACTGGAGGAAAGTATTACTTTGTGCCAGGAGTTGAATGACAAGCCCGGCCTTGCTTTTGCTACCTTCCGAAAAGGAGGCCTTTTCCTTATGGGCTCAAAAGAGGTATCAACAGCTAACTTATTAATTACAGAAAGTTTGGAGTTATATCGTCAAGTAGATGACAAGTGGGGCATCGCATGGGCGCTTTATGGGTTGGGTGAATATGCACTTTTCAATGTGTACGATCATCCTACTGCGCAACAATATTTAGAGGAAAGTTTAAAACTGAGTCGGGAAACAGGGGATAGACACCGCATATCCATTGCGCTCGACAGATTGGGGATATTGGCTCTAAACCAGGGAAACTTATCTGCTGCATGGGAGTGTTTTTATGAAAGCCTGATTTTAGGGCGCGCATTGAGCGATAAGGAAGGCATGGAAGAATCGTTGCTCAGTCTTGTAAATGTAGCGTATGGACAGGGTAACTATCAGCAGGCTGAAAAGCTACTTGAAGAAATGATCGCTATTGCAAAGGATTTGGGAGATAAAGGAGGATTTGCTTCGGCACAATTCCTTCTTGGACGAGTGGCTCGTTTCCAGGGCGATTTTGAGCAGGCGCAAAAGTTACATTCAGAAAGTTTAACTTATTGGCGAGAGGTGGACTTTAATACTCCAGGATCGCTTTGGTGTTTGGGAGAATTGGCACGGCTTCAAAACAACTATACCGAGGCGCGTTCGTTTTGCGTTGAGGGACTGGTGAAAGCCAATGAAATTAATGACCGCGAGAATATCGCCCACTTGTTTGAAGAATCTGCTGCCCTTGGCGCAGCGCAAGGGCAGGCAAAACGCTCCGCGACATTGTTTGGCGCGGCTGAGGCTTTGCGCGCAGCAATTCAGGTTGTTCTTTTTCCCGTAGAGCGTGTCGAGGTTGAAAAAAATATTACCGCCGCCCGCGCCCAATTGAGCGAGGATGAATTCAAGCAAGCCTGGGCGGAAGGCAAAGCCATGACGATGGAAGAGGCTATCAAGTTTGCGTTGGAGGAATCTTAATGAGTGATCTACCTACCGGCACAGTTACTTTCCTCTTCACCGACATCGAAGGGAGCACAAAACTCGCACAGCAATATCCCGAGTCCATGCCTGATTTGCTTGCACAGCACAAAGAAATTCTGAATCAAGCGGTTGAATCCCACAACGGATTTGTCTTTCAAGTGGTCGGCGATTCCTATGCTGTCTCATTTCATAACGCCAATGATGCGTTGAATGCCGCCTTGCAAGCACAGCGAAACCTTCATAATGAAAACTGGGACCCCGCTCCCATCAAAGTCCGCATGGGAATTCATACCGGCGCGGCGCAGGTACAGATCGAAAACAAAGAAAATCCCTATTCAGGATATGCAACTCTGGCGTTGACCCAGCGCATTATGTCTGCC
>CAIWRB010000391.1 GCA_903914955.1 uncultured Chloroflexota bacterium
AGCTGACAGCATAATGTTCTTATCGTCAACATTGTATGCATCCGTCATCGGCAAACCGAGATAGCCTTTGGCATCCAATGATTGAACTGCCTGACCTGTGGAAAGATCCACGGAGTATTCGTCATACCACCAATTGGAAGTGTATGGATGAGAGAGACTGCCATCCTGCACGTCCGTACAGGTGAAATAACCATCGAACAACAATGCAGATGCGAGCGTATATCGAAGATGATCGTCATCTGTGCCGGTGCAATATGCCATGATGAACGGAGTCTTGGGTTCAACCGAAACTTGCTCCATTAAGTAATAAGCCCGCATGCTTTTCAGCCAGCCAATATTATATTTTTCCCAATGCAGGAAACCTTCTATCATCCGTCCGTTGAGCAGATTCGCCAGGATCGTATCGGTCTTCGCATTTTTATCCAGGACCAAAGATCCGTCCCAGCCGCTATTCCCAGTAACCAGGGAATTTACTGGTAACACCCGGCGAGTCTCACTCAATAGTTTTAGCAACCCAGCATCCTGAGCAGCAATGAGCGCTGATGCTGTATCTGCCTTGCCATCATTGTTGAAATCAATCGGTCCGCTTGGTCTGTTGCTAGCTGGGTCAGCCTGCCACCAACTTTCAACTGTGCCGTCATAGAATATTCCATCAAAAAGATCATCCTGCATCAGTTTTTCATTCACGTATTCAGGAATATAAATGCTGGCATCGGTTGACAAATTGATCATCTTGGACCAGTAGCCGTTTCCATAATCGAAAGCTGGGAAAGGTTCGCCGTGAATATCATGCATGACCCATTCCGGCTTTAGTCCTGATACAAAGTCTTGCCCGGTGACCGATGAGTCTTCGGGATAAAATTCCTGTATGCTGTGAGTAACCAATATGACAGCGTTCGGGTTTTGCGAACGGATGATTCCCGACGGCCCCAGGAATAACCAATCTGACTTTGCGACCTCTTTGGAGAACGTCACGATATCCCAATAAGAGATGGGATCAAGAGCTTCCTTGGTCGGGTCATTATCCTGATTTTGATAAAACAGTTTTGGGAATTTATGAGAGGCAAGTCGATCTGACAAACTGCGCGGTTCAGGCCTGGCTGGCAGTTGGGCAATTTGTCCCTTTGGATCCAGCGCCCAGACGCGGATGTCATCCACACATACTTTTAAGCTCGGTGAAATTGAAAAACCCGCCTTGCCCTGTGACCGTTGAGAGGCAGCGCCAAACCCGATCAGTTGATCGTCAATGAAAAAATTGATTTGACTGCCGGCGGCATCCATGCGCAATGTGTACCATGTGTTTTCTTCAAAGGGATAATCCTTATGTCCATAGGAAACATAGGGCTCGTTATATGCAAGATCAGCATTTTTATATCCCAGATTCAATCCACCATAGTACATGAGATTTTTATGCCGCTCGAATCTTGTATACAAAGAAAAGTTCGAGTTCATGAGTATATCTATTCCCTTGACTCGCATTTCCAATGCGTAATCAGTCCACGCATCTGCTCCAAAATTAACCACCAACCAATCGCTTGTAGCCTCGTTGCAATAAATATGATTGCTGTCTTCCTCAACCGAGACGCTCCACTTCTTTTGATTAAAATCATATAACCCATCTGTCGAGCCGCTCTCGAAATCCTGACTGTATAGCATGGCATCTTGTCTCGCTTTGATGATCGGGTCAGGTGTATTGGTTGGTGTGACAGTTGCAGTAACGGTCGGGCTGACCACAGTTGAAGTTGATACCGTGGCGATAGCTGTATTTTGACTGCAAGAAGCCAACAGGCTTATGAACAGAATGGCTAATACTAAAAGAAGTGTTTTCATTTCAAGCTCCCGGTCAAATTGAAACTGACAAATGAAATTGTTTACTAAACCGTCAAGTCGGGCTAAACACCGACTTCATTCTCCTATTTATCAAGCCATGCTTTCAAGCTATATATTAGGCAGGAGTTACGTCATCTTCCTGCCGTAAGGACTTCATGGCTTCCTTCACAGACTGGATTTGATTATGTTTCTTCGCATTCAATAAAACACCCAGCACACCAACTGTTTGCAAGTCCATGGCTCTGGCTCGCTCACGCCCCATACCGTCAACCATAACGATCATTTGGATCCCCAAATCCATTGCAAGTACAATTCCTTCTGACTCACCCTTGTCCAATTCAAGTGCAAAGGCTTGCGCAAGTGTTTTATTCTGAACATCGCGTGGTTGAAGCCAGCCTACATTCAAGGCGTCCTATATGGCGGATATCCCACGGAAATTTGTTTCTATTTTAAGTTCTTCGAGAACGGCTTGCGGGATGAACACAGTTTCAAATTGTATTTTTTACAAATCCAACAATGCAATGGCGGATAGCCCCAGAATAGAGTAGGCATCACTAACGACCTGCATAAGCGATATCATCCTTTAAATCTTCTTCGTTATATTCTCCTGGGATATTACGTTTACCCAGTAGTATTCCAAATTCAACCTTGGTCATTCCGGCAAGCTCACAGGATTTTCCAAAAGAAAGGATACTTTGCCCATAAAGGCTAACTGCCAATTCGACTTGAAGTTGGTGTCTTTTTTCATTAGGGGGCAACCGCATAGCACGAGCTATAGAATCCGGGATTTCAAGAATGATCGTCATAACTCACCTCGTTATTAATTATACTTCCCGAAATCTTGAATACCGTGCGGGACTTCCAGGTGTGATTTATTCTGCAAAGCCCCTATCTTCGGTTGAGTATCTGGATAAATTTCGATCATATGATTTTGATTATTCGCCAAAATAATCACATACATTCGCGATGCAACACATGTAAAGATTGGCAAAAATTTCTGTTTAAATCCCCCGATAATTGACGGCTGAGTCAAG
>CAIWRB010000392.1 GCA_903914955.1 uncultured Chloroflexota bacterium
ATTACTATCAGCCAAAGCTGAAGAAGTAGTTGCGAGCATACCGAATATTACGAACATTGTAGTAAAGAAATTAAATAGTTTTTTGGACATTTTTTATCTCCTTTGAATATTAGTCGCTCCAAACTTCAAAAAAGTTACCTACCTTTTGGCACTCTTAACGTGTTCTAATAATTCAGGGCAAATAAGAGCATATTTCCAGTACCCCGGTACTAATGATAAAATTATTCACAAACGGCGAGCCCTAAATTAACATTCCTATAAACCCGATAAGTAAATTGGTGCGTCTCTCTTCAAAAGCTAAAGGAGCATAAAATGGATCTCTCACAATGGATCGAAACAAATGGTTCGATGTTTATTCATCTCAGCAATGAAGTCTGGGGATATGCAGAGTTGGGGTATAAGGAATTTGAATCTGCCAAAACATTGGAAGATGCACTTGAAGAAGCCGGCTTCCAGCTTGAACGTGGCGTAGCGAATATTCCAACGGCTTTTGTTGCCAGCTACGGAAATGCGGATCGCCCCGTTATCGGCATACTCGGGGAGTTCGATGCTCTACCGGGACTGAGTCAGGATTGCGTTCCATATAAAAAACCGCTCGCGAGCGGAGCGCCTGGCCACGGCTGCGGACATAACCTGCTCGGCGTTGCCGGTCTCGCGGCCTGTATGGCGGTCAAACAAGCCATGGATATGGGTGAGATGAAAGGTACGATTAAATATTTTGGGTGCCCCGCAGAAGAAGGCGGAGGCGGTAAAGCTTTCATGGCAAACGCTGGTGTATTCGATGATGTGGATATCTGCCTGACCTGGCATCCTGATATGTTCAACGGAACACTGTATGCAAACTTTCTTGCGAATTATCGGGTCTCTTTCAAATTTCACGGCAAGACTGCCCACGCTGCGGCAGACCCCTTCAACGGTCGCAGCGCACTGGATGCAGTCGAGTTAATGAATGTCGGTGTCAATTATTTGCGCGAACACATGATTCCCGATGCGCGCATCCACTACGTCATCATCAATGGCGGCGGGATCGCCCCGAATGTAGTTCCCGCTGAAGCAGAATCACTTTACAGTGTGCGCGCACCGCGCACCGATCAACTGGATGCATTATTCGAACGAGTCAAAAATATAGCCAAAGGCGCAGCCTTGATGACCGGTACCGAGCTCGATATTGTTGTACATTCAGGCATGTCTAATATGCTGCATAATGAAACCATCAATGAAGTCCTGCAATCCAAGTTGATCGAAGTTGGCGCGCCAAAGTTCAATCTCGAAGAACACGCATTTGCGCGCGAGCTTTCCAAGTCTATACCGGCAGACAGTCTTGAGACAAGTGCTTACGTTTATGGGTTGGATTCGAAAGCCGTTGCCGCACTTAAAGGTATTGTTCTGTACGAGAATATTCTACCGCCCTTCAAATCCGAGATCGTTCTGCCCGGTTCGACGGATGTTGGCGACGTCTCATGGGTTGTTCCCACGGGGCAGATATTCACCACCTGCTGGGCATTAGGCTCACCCGGCCATTCATGGCAGATCGTTGCGCAAGGAAGCATGGGAATAGGCCAGCGCGGCATGTTATACGCCGGTAAAGTCATGGCGTTGAGCGCAATGGAATTCATGCAAAACGACAAAGTCCGGGAACAAGCAAAAACAGAATTCAAACAAAAACGTGCTGCGGCAAATTATATTTCCCCGATCCCGCCCGGAACAAAACCGCCTCTCAATATTTAAATATAATCAATCCAACTGCATCATTGAGGTATTCGAAATTGAGCTGAGTCCTTTTTGAAATTAATCCCCAAAATTCTTGATTACGTCTGGGATGGTGACCGTTTACGCTCAGGGCAATCCTTCTACCAAGACTTGGGTGATTTGGGAGGGGGATTATATCGAAACGGGAGCTTTGGGCGGGCGAAGCGGCGCTTGAATTTTCCGCTGATACCGGCCAGTTTGGGTCATTATCAATATTATCCGCTGGAAGATTGCCGCGCCTAGAAAGCCAGCACCTGATTATATTAACAAATTCGTGGAAGCATTTCCCCGGGCAGCATATCGATCAAACGAGTTCCGCCGATTGCAGTCCGCAATCTTACATGCGGATTTTTTGTTTGAATGACCTTGCCAATGATGACCGCCTCTTCCCCGTATCTGGTCTGGTGCATGACTGAAAGGATTTTTTTGGCATCTTCGGCTTTGACAAATGCAACCAATTTCCCTTCATTGGCAACATATAGTGGATCAAAGCCAAGCATTTCACAGGCAGCGTGCACTTGAGGCTTGACAGGCAACGCTGTCTCCTGCAATTCAACAGTGAGATTTGATTGAATTGCAATTTCGTTTAAGGTGGTGGCCAGACCGCCGCGAGTTGGATCGCGTAGCACATGGATCTCGCCGACCTGGATCATCGCCGCGATGAGATGATTGAGCGGCGCGACATCTGATTTCAAATCGGTCTCAAAATTTAATCCTTCACGCGCAGACATGACCGCAATGCCGTGATCGCCCAGTGTGCCGGAGATGATGATCACATCATCCACTCGCGCGTTTGCGCCGGAGATATTGATATTAGATTGAACAAATCCAACGCCCGCGGTATTGATAAAGAGTTTGTCCGCGCCGCCTTTTTGTACAACTTTCGTATCACCCGCCGCGATATAGACGCCCGCTTCCGCCGCTGAATCGCGCATAGATTGAACCACGCGCTGTAAAATCTCAAACGACAATCCTTCTTCTATAACAAATCCACAAGTAAGCGCGATGGGCTTGGCTCCCACCATCGCCAGATCATTAACCGTGCCGCAGATCGCGAGCCGGCCAATATCCCCGCCGGGAAAGAAGAGCGGGGAGACCACGTGTGAGTCAGTTGTCAGCGCGAGTCGTTGACCGTTGATATTTACGATCGCTGAGTCATCCAATGCGCGCGGCGCAGCTTTGCCCAATTCAGGCAGGAAGAGTCTGTTGATCAGGTCGTGACTCAATCGTCCGCCAGAACCGTGACCAAGCACTACCGTATCATTCGGTTTGATCGGAACAGGACAGGTGTAGCCTTCGAAATCAAATTCATCATTCATGAAAAACAGCCTCGCGATGATAGCGGTAATAAGCCGAACACGCGCCTTCCGCAGAAACCATTGGTGCGCCGAGTGGGGTTGATGGCGTACATTCTTTTCCGAACGCTGAGCATTGTGGCGGCTTCTGTATTCCTTGCAAAATCTCTCCCGCGATACATAACGGTGATTCTTGTGTGACGATCTCGCCGACAGAGAATCGCATTTCTGCATCGAAGGATTCAAATTCCGGTCGCAGGCCCCAACCGCTCTTGGGGATCATGCCAATGCCGCGCCACTTTCGATCGACAGGCTGCAAGACAGTATTGATAACTTTTTGCGCAGGCAAGTTTCCTTCCAAAGTCACAGCGCGTTCATAAGCATTCTCAACTTCAGCTTTACCTGCTTCCAATTGCTTGATCGCCGCCAATACGCCGCGCAATAAATCCACTGGCTCAAAACCCGTGACCACGATCGGTACTTTATATTTCTCGGCGATCGGTGGATATTCGTGATAACCCATCACCGCACAGACATGTCCCGCTGCGAGATAGGCTTGCACGCGATTATGTTTTGAACTTAGAATAGCTTCCATGGCAGGCGGAACACACACATGCGAAACCACCACAGAAAAATTTTTTATATTTTGTTTTTGAGCCTGCAGGACAGCCATCGCGTTGGCTGGCGCTGTGGTTTCAAAACCGATCGCAAAAAAGACAACTTGTTTATCAGGATTAGCTTGCGCGATCTTCAACGATTCAAGCGGAGAATACACCACACGCACATCCCCGCCTTTGGCACGCACATTGAACAGGTCAACGGTCGAACCAGGCACGCGCAGCATATCGCCGTAGGATGTGAAGATAACTTCCGGACGAGCAGCAATTGCCAGTGCGCGATCAATCTGTTCAAGCGGAGTTACGCAGACTGGGCAGCCGGGTCCATGCACTAATTCAATTTCGTCCGGCAGCATATCGTCGAGGCCATGATGAAGGAAAGCGTGAGTTTGTCCACCGCAAATTTCCATCAGCGTCCATGGGCGGCTGACTACTTTAGCGATCTCTTCAAGCAAAGATTTTACTTGCGCGGGATCGCGATATTCGTCAACGTATTTCATCGGAGTTTAATTCTTCTTCATAATTCTCGATCTCGCGCACCAAATCCATGCGCGCCATCGCTTCGTCTTCATCCAAAACGCTGATGGCGAATCCAACGTGGATCAAGACATATTGTCCCGTCTGCGCCTCTGGTACGTAGTCAAGGCATACTTCCTTGAGTACTCCGCCGAAATCCACTTTGCCCATGATGAGCGAACCGTCTGCGTATACTTCCGTGATCTTGCCGGGGATACTAAGACACATGAGATACCTCCATCTCTATTGAAAATTGGCGATTACCGCCTGCCCGAGCGCGAGTCCGCCATCATTGGCGGGAGTTTGTTGATGAGTATAAACGACAAAATAATCGCGCAATAAACTTGAGCGCGTAAGGTCAAGCAACGTTTGGTTTTGCCAAACGCCCCCCGAGAGCGCCACTTCATTTATTTTTGTTTTTTGGCGAACTCTCCTGCTAGCCTCAACTGCCATCGCGCACACTGTATGGTGAAAACGCGCGGCGATAATTCCAACTTTTTGATCGGACTTCACATCCTGAATGATCTGCTTAAGCACCTCTCCGACTCGAATGATTCCATTCTCCATTTCAAATGGATATGAATTCGTTGTGCTGATGAATCCCTTTGACAGAACTTCCATCTCGATGGCAGCTTGCGCTTCATACGTGACCTGATTCCTGATCCCGATGAGAGAGCTGATCGCATCGAAGAGACGTCCCATGCTCGAAGTTTGCGGCGTATTCAGTTTCTTTTGCACCTGCTTGCGGACAATTTCCACGGTTTGAGGGTCAATTGATTCCAGAAATGGCAAATTTTCAACATCTAGTCCTAGTAATTCAGCGTAACCCACTGCGATCCGCCAGGGGTTTTGGGTGGCAGAGTCGCCGCCAGGCAATGGCAAATATTCAAGGTGGGCGATCCGCTCAAAGCCTGCGTAAGAAGCGAGTAAAACTTCTCCGCCCCAGATCGCGCCGTCTGTTCCGTATCCGGTTCCGTCAAATGACAAGCCGATCAGTTGGCGGTCATCCAGTTTGTTATCTGCCATGCAGGCCGCGATGTGCGCATGATGGTGTTGAATTGTAACGAATTTAGTATTGGGGTTTGATCGCTGCGACCATAACGCCCATTGTGTTGCGAAATAATTTGGATGCATGTCATAAGCGATGATCTCAGGTTGGACGCAAAACAAACGCGAAAGATGTTCGACATTTTGTTCAAACGATTCATACACTTCGGCATTTTCCATATCGCCAATGTGTTGACTCAGGAATGCGTATCGATCTCGCGTGAGACAAAAAGTGTTTTTTAATTCGCCGCCAACTGCCAGCGTTGGCTTTGAATCAAACGGCAATGCAACAGGGTATGGTGCATAAGATCGTGAACGTCTTAGATATATTGTCGAAGGTCGATAATTAAAAACCGATTCGCCTTCCACCTTCGTTCTTTGACTATCAACTCTAACCACCGAATCATCACAGCGAATGTGAATGTCACGGTTATGCAAAAGGAATGCATCTACAATCGGCGCAAGTCTTTCAAGCGCATCTTCATTATCGATCGAAATTGGTTCCTCACTGAAGTTTCCGCTGGTCATTATTAATATGGATGGCGCAGGTTGTTTGGCGAGCGTGGGATCGGTTTGATTTAGAAGAAGATGATGCAACGGCGTGTAAGCCAACATTACGCCGAGCGTATCCATTTGAGGCGCAGCGTTTTTGGCGATTTTATTTTCTGCCCACGCGTTCAATAATACTATTGGCTTTTCGTGCCCTGTCAGCAAGGCAAGTTCTGCCTCGTTGATTTCGCAATAATTTTGGATTTCATCTATGTCGGCAAACATCAACGCAAAAGGTTTGCCCGCGCGGCCTTTTCTACTGCGTAGTTCTTCCACCGCATTTGCGTTGGATGCGTCGCATGCCAGGTGAAATCCTCCCAAACCCTTTACTGCAACAATTTTTCCTTCGCTCAAAAGTTGTCTTGTTTTTAGGATCGCGGATAAGCGCAGATCAATATTTGAAATTGGGGATGAACTTTTCGATGAATTTCTCAGTTGAACAAAAGGTCCACAATCAGGACACGCTATCGGCTGGGCGTGGAAGCGGCGATCGAGTGGATCTTCATATTCGGCGCGGCAGGCATCGCACATCGGAAATTCCACCATCGTGGTGGAGAGTCTGTCATACGGCAGATTCTTAATGATCGTAAAGCGCGGCCCGCAATTGGTGCAATTGATAAAGGGATATAAATAACGGCGATCGTTCGGGTCCAGCATCTCGCGTTCGCAATCCACGCAGATGGCGACATCGGGAGAAATGGGTTGGAACGCACCCTCGATTTGCGTTGAAGATTGAATATTGAAGGTTGGAAAATTTTCTACAAGAATATCTTTTATACTTATTTGATCAATGACTGCAAGCGAAGGTTTCTCGCTTGATAATTTTTCGATAAATGACGCGACGTTTGGATCATTTCCTTCAATATGAATTTCCACGCCTGCTGACGTGTTGCACACCCAGCCGCGTAAATCATGGCGGGCTGCCATTCCATACACGAACGGACGGAAGCCAACGCCCTGCACAACGCCTGTCACATGGATATGCTTTGCTATGATCACTTTTATCGTTTACACTTTACTTGTTCCACCAACCAGTCTGTCCAGGCATCCATGCCTTCGCCTGTTTTGGCTGATAATGGAAATGTCACCACGCCCGGATTCAACACTTCGACGCCGCGCTCGAAGTAATCCATTTTAAAGGAAACATATGGCAGAAGGTCTATTTTGTTGATAACCAAAGCATCAACGCCGCGGTACATGCCGGGGTATTTATAGGGTTTATCGTCGCCCTCCGGGATTGAAGCGATCAAGATGGACTTGTGAGTGCCGAGTTTGAAACTGGCAGGACAGACGAGGTTGCCCACGTTCTCAACAATAAGAAGGTCAAATTGCGTCAGGTCCAGTTGTTCGAGCGCGCCACGTAGCATGACAGCGTCAAGATGACAATCGCCGCCTGTGTTGATCTGGATCGCGGCTTGAGCGCCGGCTTTCGCAGCGCGGTCAGCATCAATGGAAGTGGCGATGTCGCCATCCACAACAGCCACACGCAGTTTATCTTTCAAGCGCGGCAGGGTTTGCTCAATCAGCGAGGTTTTACCCGCGCCAGGCGAAGCCATGATATTAATGGAATATACTCCCGCAGATTCAAGGCGAGAGCGGTTTTCCACTGCCAAATGATCATTGGCATTAAGGATATTTTCAACAATGGGAACGCGTATGGTCATGAAAAACTCCAGCTATTCAACATCAATACTATCCACTCGAAACTCATCACCTTTGGTGATCTGTACAAATTCACTTTTACAATCGGGGCATGAAAAGTCAGTGTCCTTGGGATGGAAGGAAAGTTTACAGTTGGTACAGGTCATTTCGCCGGCGATGCGCTCAAAATGAAGCTGCGCATTTTGTGCGATGGTCCCTTGGGCATAAAGTTCCCAATAAAACTGGACCGAGTCATCCACTATGGACGCGAATTCACCGATCACCAAATTAATACCGGTGATCTTTTTTGCGCCAGCTTTCTGTGCGTGACGCAGGGAAATGTCAAGGATGCTTTGAGTTACAGCTAGTTCATGCATAAATTCTGAATGTAATTAAACTTTTATTCTGCCCAATAAATAAGTGAGGAAAGTCACCGTATTAATGGATAACTTTCCTCAAAATTAGGTAAATATTTAGATTGCATTAAGGAGTTACGGCGTGTCCCCAGGCTTTTAATTGCTCGACCATATTGCTCACAAGTTGATCCATTTTAGATTCGATCAACGGGGATAATTCCAGGCCGATTTCCATTAGCTCTGGTTGAATGCCCCATAGAACGAGTCGCTTCGGATAAAGGTCTTTGAATCTCGCTGCGGCCAGCATATCAGGGACGCCGATCTGGTGCGGAGAAATCTTCATCGCGAGAAAAGCGGGCACTTCTTCATCTTCGAGGCGAATGATCGTACCGGGTTCTTTGTGGGTTTCCACCGCATCCACAAGCAGGAGGTTCTCGATGCCTTCAAGGTAATACAAGAGATCCATTCCTAGAGTACCCCCATCTAGGAGCTGGATCTCTTTTGGTATACCATAGCCTGCTGACAAACGCTCGATTACATGCACCCCCACGCCCTCATCCGACATTAGCTTATTGCCAACACCTAGTACGAGGGTTTTGAAAGCAGGCCTTTCAAACATTAGCGGGCGCCGCGAACTTTCAACAGCGGATTACTATACTGGTCGGCAGCGTCAAGACTGATCTGGTTGATCTCATTACCTTCTATATCCAGCAGATGGACGCCGCATGCCATACAAGGGTCAAACGAGTGGATGGTGCGTAACACTTCCAGCGGCATTTTTTCGTCAGCTATCGGAGTACCGATCAGCGCTGATTCATACGGGCCAGGTACACCCTTTTCATCACGCGGTGAGCAGTTCCAGGTGCTTGGCACAATAGCCTGATAATTGGCGATCTTGGTATCCTTGATACTGACCCAGTGACCCAACGCACCGCGCGGAGCTTCGGTGAATCCCCAGCCTTGTGCTTCGGCCGGCCAGTTTTTAGGATCCCACATCTCAGCGCCGGAGTGAATTTTCGTATCGCCGCTTGCAATGCTGGCAATCAATTCATTTGTCCATTCGCCAAGTTTTTCAGCGACGACGACAGTCTCAATACAACGCGCTGCTGTTCGTCCCAGCGTCGAGAAAAGGGCACCGGCACCGATGGGAGTTCCCGCCGCCTTGCTCAATGCGCCAAGCACATAGTCCACAGTTTCCACAACCCGTTTATGGCCGCTTGCATAAGCTACCAGCATTCGAGCCAGCGGACCAACTTCCATGGCGTGTTCCTTTAATCGTGGAGCCTTCATCCATGTGTATTTTTGATCGGTCTCAAGGAATTTGTAGGGCGGTTTCGGTCCTGTGTAATTCGGGACAGTCTCGCCCACCGACGGATGCAAGCCTTTGGTCTCATCTTCATATTTGAACCAGGAATGAGAGACATGCTCGGTAATATCCTTTTGGTCGAGCGGATAAACTTTGCTCAGATCTTTTCCGAGAATGAAACCTTGTGGCAGCCATTGCTCGCCATCAGCGCCGGGGAAATCTCCATAAGACAGGAAGTTGCCTTCGCCGCCGCCGATCGCTGCCCAGTCCAGATAGAACGGGGCGACAGCCAGCACGTCTGGCAGATATACTTTATCCACAAATTCCTTGGCGCGGGCAAACATTCCAAGCAACTGTGCGATCGTATCTGCGTTGATGGCGGCCTGACTGGTCGGATCAATGGGTGAAGCCATGCCCCCGACAAGATAGGTCTGCAAATGCGGATTCTTCGCGCCGAGCAAAGCATGTGCGCGGATGACGTCTCGCTGCCAATCCAACGCTTCGAGGTAATGCGCCACAGCCATCAGATTCGCTTCGGGTGGAAGTTTGTAGGCGGGATGTCCCCAATAGGCATTGGCGAACGGGCCTAACTGTCCGCTCTTGACGAAGCCGGCTAATTTATCTTTGACGATTTGGAAATAATCGGCACTGGATTTTGGCCAATCGGAAATGGCTTGAGCCATTTCCGAGGTTTTGACCGGGTCTGCATCCAATGCGCTGACCACATCCACCCAATCTAACGCGTGCAAATGATAGAAGTGGATAACGTGATCTTGAACGTACTGAATACCTTCAATGATGTTGCGTAAAATACGCGCGTTGTTCGGGATGGTAATTCCTAGGGCGTTTTCGACAGCTCGCACGGAGCTGAGTGCATGTACAGTCGTTCAGACACCGCAGATACGCTGGGTCATTACCCAGGCTTCGCGCGGGTCACGTCCTTTGAGGATGATCTCGATGCCTCGGAACATGGTACTGGACGCCCAGGCGTTTGTTACAGCGCCAGCATCCACTTGAACCTCGATTCGCAGATGGCCTTCGATGCGGGTAATGGGGTCAATCGCTATTCTTGTCATAGTTGTGTATCTCCTTCAGGGTGGAGTGGTTGATATAAAATTTCAGGCGTGAGCATGCTCGGGGTCCGGGAACAGCTTGAAGTAACGAACGACCGCTCCGTAGATCAATACCCCACCGGCGATCATTCCGATCGTGATGAAGATCTCGGTAAACGATGGAATATAGGAAACCGGATTGGGTTCTGCCAGGCCGATCCAAGAAACGACCAGACGTTCGATAAATGTGCCGATTAAGGCGAACACTCCCGCCCAAAATGGGCCTGAAGTATGCCCGACCAGTTTCGAAAGCAGGATTCCCAATGGTAGAACGATACCTATCAGGAACTGGAACCAAGCCAGATAGCCAAAGGCATCAGGTCTAAGAAGTAATGGAATTTCACCCGCTCCCATCCAATCACCGACTTTGATGGCGGCGTACAACATCAAATTGATGCTCATAGCCTGACCGATGCGCCGAAAAAGCACACGGTCGATAGGTAATCCCATCGCCTTCCAGATCAATTTTACGGCAATTGCGGTCGCGCCAAGCCCGGTATACACAGCCTGCAAATAAAACAAAAGGGGCAGGGCGGGCGTCCACCAAAGCGGATGAAGTTTATGCGACATCAACAGGAACATCGAACCAAGCGAGGATTGATGCAGCATCGAAAGTACAATGCCTGCGCCCGCGATGACAAAGATACCGCGCTGTATCCAGCGAATAGGTACTGTGTAACCCCATTTCTCAAGAAAGACTGGCGCGATCTCCAAAATAAGAATGAGCGTATACAACGTGACGCACAGACTTACTTCTTCAAGAAAGGAATGCAGATTGATGTAGCCCGGCACGAAGATGTTATAAAACTGAGGCCAGCGGCCAATATCGAGGAAGAGCAACACGCCTACAACACCGTAGCCGAGGAAGCCAGCTAAAACCGCAGGACGAATAATGGAGTGATAATCTTCACGCCCAAGGAAATACGAGAGCAGTGAAATTGTGAAAGCCGCGCCTGCAACTGGGATGAGGAAAAGATCAACCGTGATCCAAATACCCCACGGATAGTGATCGCTCATATTCGTTGAAACGCCAAGTCCAACTACCAGACGATAGATCGCAAGACCGATACCAAGCAATGTCAGCGCCAGCAAAGGCCAGAAGGCAATCGGGATATTATTTTTATTCGATCGGGTTATAGCGGCCATGTGTCCTCCCAGCCACCGCGCTTGGCGGTCATGCGGATCATGCCCAACAAAAGCGGCCCGCCGACTAAAATACCGGGCAGAAGAATATTGGCGGTCCCTTCACTGATCTCTGGGATGGGCGTCGTACCAAGATCTTCCAATCCCAATTTTTCAAATGGGACTCCGGAAAGATACATGACGGAAGTACCGCCCGCATCATCCTTACCATATAGATGGTTCACGTAACGAGCAGGATTCTCGCTGATGCGTTTTTCCGCGTCCGCGATCAAGTCGCCGCGTTTTCCAAAGATGAGCGCACTGGTCGGGCATCGTTCTGCGCAGGCTGTTTGCAATCCATCTTTTAACCGGTCTGCGCACAATGTGCATTTGGCGATCACCGGAAATTGAGCTGTGCCCCATTCAAAGCGCGGGACATGGAATGGACAGGCGTACATGCAATAACGACAACCGATACAGCGTTCCTGATCGTATGTAACCGGGCCTTCCGCCGTCTTTTGAAGCGCCTGCACCGGGCATCCGCTGACACAGGCTGGAGAAACACAATGCATACACTGTCGTTTGACAAACGATGTTTCAGACTCGCCTTGATACAACTGGATCATTGTCCAAGTATCAGCGGAGAGTTCTTTGGGAGCGTCATATAGCAATCTCGCATCCGGCTCCGCGGTGGTCTTGTTCCATTGACGGCAGGCATTCGTGCAGGCGTTGCAACCTACGCACATGGTCGCATCATAGAGCATCGCGGCATATTCGTTTGGATCTGCTTCGCCTGTGCTTGCTTGAGCAGGCCCTGCTGTGATGAGTGCGCCACCAATTGCCAACCCGGCGGCTTTGAAAAAATCTCTGCGGCTAAGGGTCATCTCAGCCTCCTACTTTTTCGCGTTCTGGGCAGGCGGGGCTGATTCATCCTCGTCCGATTTGGAGAGAGCTTTATAAGCGGCGACACCCGCTGCTCCGACTGCAACACCTGCCATAGCACCGATTACACCAGCAGTTGCAGGATCAACTTTCTGGGTAGGTAATTGAACCGGCGCGTAGGTGGTCGGGGGGGCATATTGTTGCAAATCCGCGAGATTGTAAACCCCGAGTTCCCAGAAGTCTGGTTCAGAACAGGCGATGCAGCCATGACCGGCCTTGATGGGCCAGCTGGTTCCATCGTTATATCCAACTGCGGGGCAATTATGGAAGGTAACTGGGCCTTTGCAGCCCATTTTATATAAACAAAAACCTTTGTTGTGGCCTTCATCGCCCCAGGCGACAACGAATTCGCCGGCGTCAAAGTGACCGCGACGCGGGCAATTATCATGGATGCGTGCACCATACGCAAACAATGGACGATGCAGATCATCCATGGCTGGCAGCTCGCCAAAGGTTAGAAAATGTACGATGGCAGCTGTTAGGTTGACCGGGTTATATGGACAGCCCGGCAAATTCATGACGGGTTTGTCTGTTACCAGTTCTGAAACATAAGTAGCGCCTGTGGGATTTGGTCCTGCTTTTGGCCAGCCACCAAACGAAGCGCAATTCCCCACCGCGACTACGGCCACCGCATTGGAAGCGGCTTCTTCAAGTAACTGCAAAGCTGTTTTCCCACCGACTGTACAATAAATACCTCCGTCTCCGGTTGGGATGGAACCTTCCACCACAAGCAAGTATCCCCCAGCCTTAATACTGGCCTGTTTCGCAGCTTCGGCTAGGTCTCCCGCAGCAGCCATGATGGTTTCATGGTAATCCACTGAGAGAACATCTAGAACGAGTTGTGAGACAGTAGGCGCTGTTGCACGCAGCAACGCTTCTGTACAGCCCGCACAATCCTGAAGCTCCAACCAGATGACAGGCAAACGCTTTGGTGCAGCCAGAGCTTGTTCGATGTAAGTCGAATAGGAGCGCGGCAGAGCCAGAACGCCAGCCATCATCGAGCAGAATTTCAGGAAGTCTCGCCGCGATACACCTTGTTTAAGCGCGGTTTCTTGCAGATTGGTTTCGAGCATGATCGACCTCCTTGGAATAGATTGTGATATTATTCACAAAATTGGACAATTTTTATAAAAATACCTTCATTACATTCTAGTAGTTAAAATGAAGAATACAATCATGACATTTATTACTTTGATGAGGTGAATAAGATCATTGTGTCTTATTTGCATTTTTTTTGCTTTAATATTCGATGGAATATTACCAAATGATACGTAAAGCTCCCTGCTTTAG
>CAIWRB010000393.1 GCA_903914955.1 uncultured Chloroflexota bacterium
AAATGTACCCAAGTCGAACATGATCTAGAGCAGGCACGCCATCAGTATTAACTTTGATTTTATGAGGTGGACAAATGTTTATTTTAGGGATTTCTGCGTTTTTTCATGATTCAGCCGCGGTTCTTTTGCGGAACGGGGATTTGGTCGCCGCAGCGCAAGAAGAGCGGTTTAGCAGGGTAAAATTTGATTACCGCTTTCCAAAGAACGCAATTGCTTTCTGCCTACATGAAGCCGGCATTGAGTCCAGAGATTTAGACTATGTAGCCTTTTACGAAAAGCCCTTGCCCAAGTTTGAGCGAATTCTTACGTCATATATGGCTGCTTTCCCAAGTTCTTTGCTGGTATTTCGTGAGGCGATGATTGCATGGCTCACGGACAAGCTCTGGCTCAAAACAATGATTTTGAACGAATTATCCGTACCGCCTGAACGCGTTTTGTTTATCGATCACCACATGAGCCATGCTGCCAGTGCAATGTTTTGTTCCCCATTTAAAAGCGCGGCGGTCTTGACAGTTGATGGGGTGGGGGAATGGGCGACTACTTCGTTTGGACGAGCCACGGCTGATTGGGGAGATGGCAGTTTGCCAAATAGGATTGATCTTGTTGAAGAAATTCGATTTCCACATTCCATAGGTTTGCTTTACTCTGCCTTCACGGCATGGCTTGGTTTCAAGGTCAATAGTGGTGAGTATATGGTGATGGGCATGGCTGCCTACGGTCAGCCCCGCTATATGGAGAAAGTGGAAAAACTCATACACGTTTATTCTGACGGCAGTTTTCACTTGAATATGGATTATTTTAGCTTCCATTACTCGCCAAATCAGACCTATAATCAAAAATTTATTAACCTCATCGGTCCCGCACGAAAACCGGAATCTCTGTTTTTCACACGGGCAACCGCGCTAGATCCGCAAGTACAAGTAGATGAAAGGCAAGCGGATCAAAATCAGTATTATGCCGATATCGCTGCAAGTATCCAGCGGTTGACTGAAGATCTGCTTATTAAAATGGCCTATCATATTCATTATCAGACCGGAGAGAAAAATTTGGTGATGGCTGGTGGGGTGGCACTCAACAGTGTTGCAAATGGCCGCCTTATGCGGGAGACTCCTTTTGAACACTTCTATATCCAACCCAATGCTGGTGATGCTGGCGGGGCGTTAGGCGCTGCAATGTACGTATACCATTGTCTGCTAGGCAAGCCCCGCCAGTTTACTATGGAGCATGCCTACTTTGGTCAAAGCTTTTCGGATTCCCACATCCAACGCTTTCTGGATGGACTCGAAGTACGCTATGAAAGGATAGACGATCCGGACCGACTTGCCTCCCGTATTGTAGATTTTTTGGTTGAGCAACATGTCGTGGGCTTGTTCCAAGGGCGGTCTGAGTGGGGACCGCGCGCTTTAGGAAATCGTTCCATCCTTGCCGATCCACGCCATTCAGAGATGAAAAACATTGTTAATAGCAAAATTAAATTTCGCGAACTATTCCGACCCTTTGCTCCTGTCATCATAGAAAGTGAAGCCCCACGCTATTTTGACTTAGGAAAAACTGTTGGACAATACCCACAGCGTTTTATGTTGATGGTTAGCCCGGTGTTTCCAGAAAGGCAAGCCGAAATTGCGGCCGTTAGCCATATGGGCACAGGGCGGTTGCAGACAGTTCGCCCTGAATGGAACCCATTATATTACTCGATTTTGGAGCATTTTGGCCACGCTACCAGTGTACCAGTGTTGCTAAACACAAGTTTCAATCTACGGGCTGAACCGATTGTCAATACTCCTGAAGATGCGTTCCAAACTTTTAGAAAAAGCGACTTGGATTTGCTGGTACTTGGAAATTTCTTAGTAAAAAAAGACGATCTC
>CAIWRB010000394.1 GCA_903914955.1 uncultured Chloroflexota bacterium
CCCTGTGCTATGACCAGCGTTTCAAACTCCTGCGTGGTCACCAGCCGTACAGTGTCCCCAGCTTCTTTCAAACCTTTGCCCAAAGCGATATAGGGCTGAACATCTCCCCGAGTGCCAAGTGCAATGATGGCGATACGCATGTTTTATATCCTTTTGGGTTGTCGGAAACCGGTAAGAAAGCGCTGGCATCTACCAGTCAACTTATTGCACGACTTCCATTTCAAACCCCAATTTCCATTCCTCGCTAATAGACTCCTACAGCCCACGCCGCATCAGACTCTTATTCAGATGGTACTTCACGCGCCTGAGTTTGGCGATCAAAAGGTTTTTCCTAAAGCAAAGGCTACTGCTTCTTCGAGCGTCATCTCCTGACCTTTTGCAAAAGCGGCCTCAAATGCCCCATTACCGATCGCGGAGCGTGCCTGCGCAATGGCGGCTTCGTAAAGCGGAAGTTCAAATTCAGTAAGAGGGTAATTATCGTTTTCACGCTGAGTCTGGGCGACGCCAAAAAACAGTGCGGCGTGCTCTACTTGCCCATCGCTAAGTTCCAGGTAGGCTTTACATTCGAATATAAAACAGGAGATTAAAAGGGTGAGACCTTGATTCAATGATTCAACCGCTGCTTCAAGCGCTTGGCTCAACCTCCGTTGGGCATCATTTTTGTTGTCAAGCAATATATACAGATAACCTAGAACACCACACAGAAACCCCTTATACAATGGATTATTTTGGACCCAATTGGATTTCAGGGCACTTTCAAAATAACCCTGGCCTTGAATAATCTCTTGCTGTTCAATCGCCAATCTACCGAGAAATATATCGGTATAAGAGACGCCCGCTTCAGAACCAAGTCGTTCACAAATTTCGCGCGAACGCAGATAATAATTCCTCGCTGCCTGCCAGTTCCCGCGCATCTGTTCCAGACGGCCTAAGTCATTCAAAGTGATGGTTGTATAAAATGTTTCCACTTCCACAACCTCCAGGCTTTGTTCATAAAGTTGGCGCGCTTTTTCAAAATTCTTCTGGGCGAATTCTTCTACATTCCCCATGTTTTTCAGACATTCGCTGATACCGCCCCGATCGCCTATTTCGCGGAATAAGGTCAGGCTGGATTCGAAGTAACTGACGGCCGATTGTATCTCGTCGGTCTGGAATTTTAAAATCCCGGTGATATTTAGGGCCCATGCCCGTTCTGACGGAACATAGTTTGGAACACTGTCGGGCATTGTCAGGGCGCGCTCCAACCAGCCAAGTGGTTCATGGAAATTTGAACGTCTTCTAAACCAATAATCGTACAAACCGCCGCCCTTGAATACCAAACCGGGTTGCTCGTGTGCCAATGCCCAATTTACAGCGGAACGCAGGTTCTCTAGTTCATCATCCAGTTTTCCGAACCAAGGAGTTTCCTCTGGGCCATTCATTGCAATGTTCACTTTTTCAAGCAGCGTGTAAATATCATTCGCATGAGCCTGTTGGATGGCGAGCAATTCGCCGCTCTGGGTTAATTTTTCAAAGGCATATTCACGGATGGTTTCTAGCATGGTGAAGCGCGTCTCGCCGCTAGTTCCTTCGAACTGGCGGATAAGACTCTTGTCGAGCAGGGATTCCAATCCACTCAATACGTCTTCGCCGCAAACGGCCTCGGCGGATTCAACTGTCCAACCGCCGACGAAGACTCCCAGACGTGCGAACAGAATTTTTTCGGAATCATCGAGTAATTCGTAACTCCAATCAATTGCGCCGCGGATGGTTTGCTGCCTCTGTGGCAGGTCACGTGCGCCACCAGTAAGAACGGTGAGTCTGCTCTTCAATTTTTCAAGCATCACTAAAGGTTTGAGCAATCTTGAACGCGC
>CAIWRB010000395.1 GCA_903914955.1 uncultured Chloroflexota bacterium
CCACAGAAGCAGCCATGAATTCCTTCTCGCTATCGTGAGACTGACGAGCCAGAATCGAGAATAGCCAGCCGCCAAACCAGCCGTCTTTTAGACCTCCGGAAATGGGCGTGACACCAATTGCATTCAATTTGCCGCACGCATCCTTTAATTCATCCCAAGTCTTGGGAGGATTCTGTGGATCTAAGCCAGCTTGTTCAAATAATTTGGGATTAAAGACCATGGGGTTACCGGAAAGATACCAAGGAACGCCCCATAACTTGCCGTCATAAGCACGCTCAAAATTATTGATATAGTGATCGCGTTCTTCTGCTGGAATTAAATCGTCGATGGGAATAATGGCACCGCTCCATGCATTTTCCAAAGTCCATACGCCTCCCCAGAAATATTGAATATCGGGACCTTCCTGGGCTGCCGCTGCAGCCTGAAACGAAGGAATCAATGTGTCTGTGGATTGTAGAACTGCCTCAATCGTGACGTTTGGATGCAATTTTTGATATTCTGCTATGGTTTCATCCATGAATATTTGTGCGCCTGGAGCTTCCTGTTCACCCCACCACCAAATAACTAGTTTTACAGGTTCAGCGACGGCGGGGACGGCCGGCGCTTCCGTAACTACAGCCGGTTGTTCAGTAGGGCTAGTTGGCTCAACTTGTGTTGCTGGTGCCCCAGATCCACAAGATGCCAAGACCAAACTAAGCAACGTCAAAACAATCAAATAGCGAAAAGCATTTTTCATTTCTTTACTCCTCCGGTAGTTCAATCGATCTGGTTGATTTACAAACAACACATCAGGAAGGGAAAGAGATAATTATTTTTCTTCCAGATGACCTCCTTATCTCAATTCTTTGTCAGGTGAACTGAAATGAATAGTGAGCAGGCAAAACCAATGGGTAAGATGTTGTAAGCTTGGATATTTTGGAACTGTGTTGATGGACAACCGGTAGGGAAAATAAATTTTCAGTATAATATCTGTAAAATGTGAAAACGTTTCCACATAATATTAGCATAAAACAAAATGCTTGTCAAGAAAATAGCCGAGCGTGAGCCAGCCCACATTCAGGCGGGGAAGCCGCGAGGGCCAGAACGAAAGCCGCATCAGAAGGTCATATTGAAGTTGGTGAAAGGGGATTCAAGAATCGATGCAGAGACCTCAGTCTCAAGAATGGAACCGGGTTTGATCCAGGCAGCGGTGCCATCGGCAACATTTTGCGCAAGGCCGCCTGGCGGCGAGGTCGCAGGCTCAGTTAGAAGTACGTAGTGATTTCGCCACCCGCCATAAACTCCCCAAGTCCAGACCGTGTGGAATACATCGCGATCAAACGTAATCCCGAGACCGACGCTTCGTGATGGATGAATCACTGCACACCGACCCTCTCGGAGGTTGGTAGCGTGTAGCCATTCCGTTGTGCCTGATTCGGGCGACAGGACTGCTGTCATATCTACATCACCATCGATTGGCCAGCGTAGCGGTATATCTCGGCCAATGAACCGCCCTGGTTGGGATGGCACTATATGCATTGCATCGGTCGCAATGTAAACGCGAGAGGTGGGGTCAATCGGATGTGCAATATGAAGATTCCAAGCATATGGAACGGGCTGGGTGCCTATATTATGTAAACGGTGTCGGAACGTGACTGTGAGTGAACCGCGATGAATTGTTACCCATTTTTCCATAAGGCATGGGAGTGCAACCGTAAACCGCTTCATGTGCACTGTCGCAGTTTCGCCGTTGTCTTCGATGATTTCCCACTCCCACGGACCATACCATAGGTCACCGTGATCATGGAATGTGTTATTGCCAAGTTCGCAAGGAGGGTCGGTTGGGAAGAGTTCGTCCCATCCACCACACCACACATCGTCAAATGATACGCCTGGGTAAGTCGCACGTAATGGTACGCGGGGGTTACGCCAGAGAAGGTTCTCGCCCGTTGGAAGGTGGATAAGATCCAGCAACTTCGCTCCGGCTTCCGGAAACAATGTTAACTTAAGCACGTCTGTCTCAAGTGCGAGGCCGGAGACTCCTTTCTCGAAATATCGGTCATTGACGATATGTGTCGCGCTCATGCGACACCAGTGAGAATAGCCAAAGTCTTTTGTTCCTCAACGGGGCCGATAACATGTGCAATTGTAAGAGTAATGTTCATTGAATGCATTTTTGTAAGATCCCTGAAAATACGATCAAAGGTACAAAGTGTCCCTGAGAAAAATATCAGCAAAATATGAAATCGTTTACAGAAAAATATTAACATGGAATAAATTGGCTGTCAAGAAAATAAATCACAGAAAATAAAATTCACCGCCTTGAGGGAGCGTTCTATGCGTTCGAAGAGTCTCGCGCGTAGGGGGGGGGGAGACTCAGCTCAGGGTAACATTATTGAGCATTGAGCTGTCTTTTAGCAAGAATCCTAGTCATGCTTCCTATTCATAATGCATCACGCAATAATGTTCCTTTGGGCGCGAAAGTCCCCTTTGTCGTGTGATACACTCAACCTTAATAAATCGTGCCACAAGCTAGCAGTGCAAACCAAGGATTGTTTTCCATGCGCCCACAAATCCCCCACCTTCTGGAATTCTTGACTGAAGAGCAAGTACTTATGTTGCATAACTCTGTTCTGCAGGTCCTTTGGGAAGTCGGGGTTCGTGTGGAATGGCGACCTGCACTAGAGGTATTTGCCGCCAATAACTGTCTGGTGGATTTTGAAACCCGTAATGTCAGAATTCCGGCGGAAGTCTTGGAGCGAGCTCTGGAATCTTGTCCCAGGGAATTCACGCTCCATGCCATTGATCCCCAAAAAAATATCCAAGTGACATTGTTTGATATCTACACTATTGCCGGATCGTCAGCGCTTAATGTGCTCGACCTCGAAGGGGTTCACCGCCCGTCAACATTGCAGGATTTGAAAGATTTCACGCTTTTGATTGACGGGTTGGAAATGGCAAACATCATGCACGCCATGGTAATTCCACAGGATATTCCCCAATCTGGATTTGATCGAATTTTATTCGCGACAATTTTGAGCAACACAACCAAACACTACTATTCACAAGGACAGGGTGGATCCAGCGTAAAAGATCAAGTGGATATGGCGAGCATTATTCAAGGAGACAGTCGCGTGGTGAGCGAACGTCCCTGTTTCAGCTTTGTGATTTGTTTAAACTCGCCGCTTGTCCACTCTGCGGAACGGGTGCAGGAAATGATGGAATGTGCGCGATATAAAATTCCGGTCTGGTTGGAAGCGACGAATATGATGGGCGCGACCGGGCCAATCAGCATTGCGGGATCGCTTGTAGAACATACCGCGAATGTTTTGGTTAGCCTGACCCTAATGCAATTGTTAAATCCCGGTCATCCTTGCGTTTTCTCGATTGCTTCGGGAGGCTTCAATATGCGCTCGGGTGCTTATGTAGCATCATCACCTGAATCGGTACTTTTACATTGTGCAACAGCTCAGATGGCGCGTTTTTATCGCCTACCTTTTCAGGGAAGCTCCGGGGTGGATAGTTGCCTGCCTGATGCTCAGGCAGGATACGAACGTGCCATGCAAGCAATCCCTTTTAGTCTTGCTGGCGTTAACTTTATCCATCTCGCTTTTGGCATGATGGGTCAATTGCTTACATCAAGTTATGAACAGGCAGTAATTGATAATGAGATTTTTAAGGCTATATTTCGTCTTGGGGAAGGAATTCCGGTTACGCAGGAGACGATGTCGGTTGACCAGATCAAGCAGGCGGGGCCAGGTGGACAGTTTCTCAATAAAAAATATACGTTGCATAACTATCGTAAGGAACACTGGCGGCCGCAACTGACCACGCGAATGGGATGGAATGAATTCCAAAGAGAACAGGGCGGCAAAGATATGAGGCAACGTGCAAACGAAGCGGCTCGACGAATCCTAAAGGAACACTCTCCAAAGCCTTTGGACGAGCCTCAAGCACGCGAACTTGAACGCCTTGCATGGGACATGCAAAAGAAGGCGGTCCCAGGTAGATAAAATCTATATCAGGTGGATTGAATTTCAACTACTAGATCTGTTTCGAGGCTTTGACCTAAATTTAACGTTTTTGCTTGACCTGCTTTCACAGCATCGGATAGAGGATAGCGAGAGACCCATGGTTCTAAGCCAACACCGTAGATTCCGGTCAGTGGAGGTAAATCTGCACCGCCGTATGGTTGCCAAAACATCAGCCAGGGAAATACATTTGTGTCCCATTTAAGAATAAAACTTAATTTCAGACGTGGATTAGTAATCTGGTAAACGCCCTGCTTCAACCCGCCTAAAATAACATCGTCGTGTGAATGAGCTTGGGGACCGGGGATAAACCTCAAATCGACAGATTCGCCTGATCGTCCGCGCGCTGATGGCCACTCCCGAGCTTGATGCGATTCGAGGCGAGCAGTCGACGGTTCGTACAGTATGTCAGGTGTGAAAATCTGTTGGGCAGGAATATCCAAAAGACAACCTTCCTCCAAAAAGTTACCGCCCAAAACAATATGATGCCCCCAGACAAATTCACTTGATTCATTTCCAACATTGGTTACTTTTTCATGGATTAGTAAGCGGCTCTCATCGTGACGTAAACGCATGGTACGTTCTAAACGAAAAGAAGTTCGTTTACAAACAACGGATAGATGGAGCGCTGTTTCATGTTCATTTTCTTGTAATACATCGAAATGCCAGGGTAGAAGCGCCACCTCGCCGTGGAAAGGAATATTCAGCCCTCGATGCTGACAGCCATCATTGGCGTTTGGGAATAATTCTTGCCAGCCGCCCTCATAATTTTCCAAAAAATCAAGCGGGGGCTGAGTACCGGGCGGTTTCAGCCCCCAGGGAGTTTGCATTAAGAATTGAATATCGTCAGGACGATCCGCGGATTTATAAATTAGTTCGAAGATGTCCGCGCCTTTTTCTGGTAATACTCCAATCCGTAAGTGTTCGTTTTCGAGAATAAGGGCAGTATGACCATTAACTGTTGTTTGAATTAGCATCGATTGCGGTTAAACTAAAACGTGATTGTTAAGCCGCCATCCACTGTGATGACTTGACCTGTGATGTACGATGCATCGGGACCTGCCAGGAAGTAAAAGACGCCAGCCACCTCCTCGGGCATGCCAGCGCGCCGCATCGCCAAATGGTTTCCAATTACATAATTTTGTTTGAACCATTCGCCATCCAATTCGCTCACTCCGTTGACAATGCTCATCGCTGTGCGGATAAAGCCTGGTGCGACCGCGTTGACCAGTATATTCTGGTCAGCCAATTCCAAGGCCAACCCGCGACAATATTGATTGATGGCGGCTTTTGCCATGGCGTATGCACTGGATCCAATTTCAGCGCGATCGCAGTGAACGGATGTGCAATGAATGATGCGCCCACCGTTCTTCATCCACGGGACAGCCATTCGTGTCAGATATACGGCCGCGTTAACCATCATGTCGAATGGCTTGCGCCATTCATCCAAAGGCGAGTCAATCACCTTGGCGGCCATATACACTCCGGCAACGTTTGCCAGAACATCCAACTTTTCCCATTTAGCTGCAATTGTCTTTCCGATGACTTCGGCACACGATGGATCACTGTAATCACCCGGGCAGATCAAATGATCACCAGCGGGGAAAGTAGCTACAAGCTCCTGTAATATACTTTCGCGCCGCGCGGTAACGCAAACATCCCAACCTTCATTTGCAAAACGCTGTGCGGTTGAATAGCCAATCCCGGAAGACGCCCCGGTAACAACAACTTTTTTACGCTCTGACATAAGTATCTCCTTACTTGATTAATTGCCCAAATGTTTGGTCAAAACTTCACAGCCATCTTGAGTAACAAGCATGACATCTTCCAATCGCACCCCGCCTATATCAGGTACGTATATGCCAGGCTCAAGAGCAATCACCATGCCGGGCTGTAATTTAATTGTATTGTATGGCACAATGCGCGGCTCTTCATGGTAACTTGTGCCCAATCCATGCCCGGAATGATGCGGATAAGAAGAATAACCTCCGCCCTGAATCGCACCCCGCAACATCTTGTCCAAGTCGCAAGCTCGTACACCAGGCTTAATCGCATCAATCCCTTTCCGCAATGTATCCAGCACTAATTGATACATCTTATGCAATTCTGCCGAAGACTCGCCTACAAAATGAGTCGCGGCGTTATCCCCCCAATATCCATTTAAACGAGGCACAATATCGGCAATCACAGCATCACCGTCTGAAAGTATGTAATTGCCCGGCAAGCCCCCAATCTCTGCTGTGCGGCCACCAGCTACAAAGTCCGCGAGAAGCGGCAATCGGCAGCCAGACGTGATCTCAAGACATGACTTCAATTTGCCCCAGATTTCTATCTCGCTGATACCCGGTTGTATCAGGCGTTTGGTTTCGGTCTGAGCAAGATCACATAACTTTAAAGATTCCCGGATGCGTTCAATTTCCTCCGATGATTTTACCGCGCGCAACAGATCGAAACTGCCGTCGAGTGGAACGACTTTTAGAAAGGGCAAAGCTTCTTTAAAGACTTCCAGAAAAGTTGCCGGTAAAAAATTCATCTCGACCCCTAGGGTTCCCCTCAAGCTGCTGGATTCACTCAATAATTCCTTCAACATCTGTACCTGATTCGAGAAACCGGCAATGGGATCATCAATCGAATAAGCCACGTAGTCGCGCACATCTATACCTTGTGCCCGCGCCGAACCGGATTCGATATCAGACAGTGCTAGCGTCAACTTGCCATCGTGCCACCAGCCCAATGCGGGCCCGCCTTCAAAAGGATTAGGTCCCGTTTGAATTGGGGGAGCATATCCAGTTAGCCATGTAATGGTCGACGGATTGGTTAGCAGCGCACCAGAAAATTTCTTATCCTTAAAAAAATCCCCGAGTCGAGTCAAAGCTTCTGAATTCATAGCTCCCTCCATTTCTGAATGAGAAAATTCCTTTTTATGGAAACGATTACCGAATAATGGTAATCATAGCATAATCCAACAATAGCTGTCAACAAATTCGTCCCATATTGACTAGTGAACTTGTCTGTGGTATTCTCGTATATGTAAACGTTAACACATATCTCCTATCACCCACTGTTGGAGTGCTTATGAACGAACCAAACATCCATGCTGTACATCGCGACTGGGATCGTGAGTTTCCCATCATTGAACACGCAGAGGGCATCTACCTCTTCGATAAGAGTGGGCGAAAATACATTGATGGTTCAGGCGGATCATCAGTGGTAACTACAATTGGGCACGGGGTCAAGGAGATTGCTCAGGTTATGTATGAGCAGGCGCAAAAATTCTCCTTCTATCCAGCACATGCATTCACCAACGAAAAATTTCTGGAACTATCCGATCTGGTAGTCAGTTTGGCCCCTGGGGACTTAAAGGAAAAAAGTCGGGTGTGGATTACCTGTACCGGCACTGACGCCACCGATGATGCCGTTCGTCTCGCGCGCCAATACTGGGTTGAAAGTGGCAAACCGTCTAAATATCAAATTATTTCACGCTGGCAGGCATTTCACGGAAACACAATTTCTGTTGCCGGCTTTTCTGGCATCACTGGCCGCCGAAGCATCTTTCAACCGATGTTTATCGACTCGCCTCATATCCCGCCAGCCTTTTGCTATCGTTGCCCATTTGAACAAACTTATCCTCATTGCAACCTGCTCTGCGCCCGAGCATTAGAGACAGCTATTCGCCAGCAGGGGCCGGATAATATAGCGGCATTCATTGCCGAGCCTGTGGTTGGTGCGGCAATCGGATGCTATCCCGCCCCTCCGGGCTATTTCCAAACCATCCGAGAAATCTGTAATCGGTACAACATCCTGTTCATCTCCGACGAGGTAATGACCGGTTGGGCGCGTACCGGAAAAATGTGGGGTATTGACCATTGGGAAGTTACCCCAGATATTATCGCCACAGCCAAGGGAATGACTGCCGGGTACACTCCGCTTTCTGCCATTATTGCCCATGATCATATCTGGGCGACGTTGGAAAAGAATCACTCTCCTTTCAAAGCGGGTCACACTTTGAATGCAAATCCGGTTTCTTGTGCAGGAGCCATTGCGGTGATTAACTACATCCTTGAATATGATCTTGTAGAGAACTCACGTCAACGCGGAGAACAAGCGCTCATAGGGTTGGGCGCAATGATGGAAAAACATTCCATCATTGGAGATATACGCGGGAAGGGACTGATGTTCGGTTTTGAACTAGTCAAGGATCAGGCGACCAAACAGCCCTTTGAGTCAAAGAAACATGTCAGCAGGATGTTTGAAATCGCTGCCTCAAAGCGCGGACTTGTGACTTATCCATGTACCGGTTCAATTGAAGGCGTACTGGGTGATATGGTACTTCTTGCACCTCCGCTGGTAATTAGCGAATCTCAAATCAATGATGTTTTGAATATTATTGACGACTCTCTTGGTGACATAGAAAAGCAATTGGGAAAGTGATGATGCTGCTTTCTCTTGCAATCCAAACGCCTGAAGTACCTGCGCGTGTTCCAGTTGCATTGCTTGCTGGCGAGCTGGAGGAAAATCTTGCAAAAGTATCAGGTATTGGTTATGACGGCGTTGAATTCATCACGACTGATCCTGCTGGATTAGATGGGGTTTTCATTAAGAAAATTCTGACACAACATCATCTGCAAGTATCCGCAATTGCCAGCGGGGGAATTGCATTTGCCGCCAAGCTTACATTGTTGCACCCCGATTCTGCTGTGGCGTCCATTGCTCGTCAACGGCTAGATGATATGATTGACTTCGCGTCTGATCTTGGCGCGCCTGTAGTGACGGTGGGAAGTTTTCGCGGACGTGCAGTTGGAGATAATCTTCAATCCCTGAAAGCCCTGGGGGATATATTGTGGAACGCCAGTGAACATGCGCTAAAACGCGGCGTTCGAATTGCACTAGAACCGCTCAATCACTACGAAGGAGATCTACTCAATACCGCCGCCCAAACACTTGACTTTCTTCAAGGAGTGAACCATCCGTCAATCGGCATTTTGTTGGATACCTATCATGTTAATATTGAAGAATCATCATGGACGGAACCGTATCGTCAAGTGATGAGTGCTCAAAAATTATTTTATGTTCACCTTGGTGATAACAACCGACTGTCGCCCGGTAAGGGATTAATAGATTTTCCAGCCATCATAAGTACTTTAAAAGAAGGCGGTTATAGTGGCTGGCTTTCTGCAGAATTGTTGCCACTTCCCGACTCCGACACTGCGATACGAAATGTAGCAAATATTATGCGTAAATGGATGGGTGACGTATCATGAAACTTAGTTGTCTGCCTGTTTCTTTTTTCTCCGAAATCATTGACGGCAGGATAAGCGTTGGCGATTGGGCAAATATGGGATCAGAAATTGGATTAGACGGCATCGATTTGAGCATCCTGTTTGTTCCCGATCAATCGGAAATAGGTTTGACAACAGTTCGAGAACAAATTGAATCAACTGGCATGAGCGTCACAATGATTACCAGTTATCCTGATTTCACTCATCCGGTAGCCATTCAACGGTTGAAAGAATTGGAGTTGGAAATTCAGGTCGTGGAGGTTGCGCGCAAACTCGGTGCGAAAATGGTGCGCGTCACCGCAGGCCAAGCCCACCCACAAACCGGTAGGATTGAAGGTATAGACTGGGCAGTTGAAGGGCTATCCCGCTTGACAGAAGGCGTTAAAGATTTAGGCGTTCAATTGGTTTACGAAAATCATGCAAAACCTGGAGCATGGCAATACACTGATTTTTCACAATCCCCACAAATTTTTCTTGACATTGTTCGGCAAACTGCAGATTGCGGCTTAGGGATCAATTTCGATATGGGTAATGCCGCCACTTTCGCGGAGGATCCTGTCGGTTTGCTGGAATCAGTTATTAGTCGAGTGGTTAGCATTCATGCCTCAGACAGTTCCACACATGGAGCCCTCAATCATACTTTGCTTGGCACTGGAATTACGCCTTATCTGGAACTATTCGCCTGCATAAAGCGAAATGGTTGGGATGGTTGGATTTGCATGGAAGAGGCATCCAATCTTGGGCGGGAAGGTGTTGAGCAGGCGGCGGCTTTCATTCGTAAAACTTGGGCAATGTCATAATTCATCAATTCGAAATTGAAACGGAGAAAAAATAAATGGCTCAACATAAATCCAAGACAAGTGAGTTGGGACGGAACACCCTGCTCGAGATGTATCGTCGGATGCTGACTATTCGTGTCTTTGAGGAGACTGTTTTTGATGTCTACCGAAAAGGCTGGATGCCGGGACTGGCACATCTCTCCGATGGTCAGGAAGCAACCGCAGTCGGTGTTTGCATGACCTTGCGCACGGATGATACCATTACAAGCACTCACCGCGGACATGGTCACATTATTGCCAAGGGTGGACGAGTAGAACCCATGATGGCGGAAGTCATGGGCAAGGTGACAGGATATTGCCGCGGCAAAGGCGGTGAAATGCATATAGCAGATGTCTCGTTGGGAATTCTGGGTGCAAATGGAATTGTCGGTGGTGGTTTGGGGATTGCTGCTGGAAGTGCATTTACCGCGAAGCGCGAAGGCGAGGGACGAGTCAGTGTCGCATTCTTTGGAGATGGTGCCATCAATCAAGGCATCTGGTATGAAACCGCAAATATTGCCGTTTTGTGGAAGCTGCCATTGATCTATGTCTGTGAAAATAATGATTACACCCAGTTTACGAACTCGAAAAAACTGATCTCCGGCGAAGGCCTTGCCGCCCGCGCTCGCGTTATGGGAATGAAAGGCGTGGAAGTAGATGGAAATGATGTACAGGCAGTTTTTCAAGCCGCCCATGAATTGGTGGAAGCGGCGCGGAATGGCGGCGGTCCTGCAACTTTAATATGTAATACCTTCCGTTATGGAGGTCACCATTCAGGGGAACCGGGAACCGCGTATCGTTCAAAAGAAGAAATTGAATCATGGAAAAAACATGATCCAATCCCGTTTTTTGAAAACCAACTTTTAGCGCAAAAAATAATAACGCCTCAGGAGATTGAATCCATGCACGATGAAGTAGATAAACGTCTGCAAACCTCCGTTGAAATGGCCAGACAGGATCCATTCCCCGATGTGAGCGAGGTAACTGAACATGTCTACGCGTGAACTAACTTTCGCACAAGCCATCCGGGAGGCATTGGATGAAGAAATGGCGCGTGATGACCGTATATTTATTTTAGGTGAGGATGTTGGTGCATGGGGCGGCGTATTCCGCACCACTGAGACCCTTTTTGAGAAGTACGGCTGTGAGCGGGTTATTGACACGCCGCTCAGCGAAGAAGGGTTTGTCGGGCTGTCTGTTGGTGCTGCCATGACTGGGATGCACCCAGTTCCTGAGATCATGTTCGGAGATTTCATCACACTTGTCATGGATCAGATCGTTAATCAAGCCGCGAAGATGCGTTATATGACCGGTGGTCAGGTTCAGGTTCCGATCACGATTCGGGCGACAATGGGCGGCGGTCGTTCTTCAGGCGCGCAACATTCGCAAAGCTGGCATGCCTGGTTTGCCCATGTTCCCGGCTTAAAGGTGGTGCTTCCTTCAACACCCTACGATGCAAAAGGATTGCTAAAAACTGCGCTACGTGAACCAAATCCAGTCCTGTTTTTCGAAGACAAGGTCATGTATCACAAAATTAAAGGACCTGTCCCCGAAGAAGAATACTTAATTCCTTTCGGCAAAGCAGACATTAAACGTGAAGGTACCGATGTAACTTTGGTTGCGCTATCGCGCATGATTCACCCAACGCTGGCTGCAGCAGAGCGATTGGCCGCCGAGGGAATCAGCGCTGAGGTGATCGATCCCCGCACGATCAGTCCATTGGATGAAGAGACTTTGATTCAGTCTGTGGCAAAAACTGGTAGTGCAGTGATCGTGGACGAAGGTTTCAATCGCTTTGGCACAACTGCTGAGCTTGCGGCTGTAATTGCGCACGGAGCATTCGATTATCTGGATGCGCCTATTGAACGATTGGGCGCAATGGACGTGCCTGTTCCCTTCAGTCCGGTGCTGGAGTTTGCAACCATTCCTGATGAGGAAAAAATCATTGCGGCAGTTCATCGCATCATGGAAGGTAGGAGACGCTAATGACCAGTGAAATTGTGATGCCCCGCATGGGGCTGACAATGGAGACAGGCAGAATTGTCAGCTGGCTCAAACAGGAAGGTCAGATGGTCGAAGCTGGTGAACTTCTGCTGGAAATTGAAACGGACAAAGCAACGGTGGAGATCGAATCCCTCGAAAGTGGAGTCTTGGGTAAAATCATTGCAGGCCCCGGCGAGGAATTGCCGGTAGGTGCGGTGATTGGCTATCTCACAAAGGAAGGCGAAACGCTGAATCAAAATAT
Source organism: uncultured Chloroflexota bacterium (assembly GCA_903914955.1). Lineage (GTDB taxonomy): Bacteria > Chloroflexota > Anaerolineae > Anaerolineales > Villigracilaceae > Villigracilis. The sequence goes on from CAIWRB010000395.1 coordinate 12,353, forward strand.
TCAGGCAACCATGCCGGTATCGATCTCCAGGTTGCATGCATCAAATGTTTCTAATCAACCAATGGGAACGCAAGACAATCCAACATTCAATAACCCGAAAGTAAAGGCCAGTCCGGCAGCCCGCCGTTTAGCTCAAAAATTAGGTGTGGGACTCTCACAAATAAATGGGAGCGGACCGAACGGCCGCATCGTGGTTTGGAATGTTAGTGAATCTGTTAAATTATCGCTACAAGCAGACACGGGACGCATTTCACCGGTAGCTCAACGTGTCGCAGCTGACTTAAGAGTTGATCTGACTCAAGTGAAAGGTAGCGGCTCGGGAGGAGTTATCACACGCAAAGACGTGGAATTTGCCGCACAAACACCACGGCAGGTAATTACTTTCGAGACTGAACCAGGAAACAGCTTCAAGATTGAGCCGTTTACTCGCATCCAGCGCGTAATGGCTGAACGGATGACGCAAAGTTTCAGCACTGCTCCACATTTCTATCTTCACGTGGAAGTAGACGCACGACAACTGGTTGAATTGCGCGGACAACTTTTACCTCGGTTGGAAAAGCGCGACGGCGTCCATATTACTTTCACAGATTTTCTGATCTACTTCTGTGCACGCGCGTTGCTGAAACACTCATTGGTGATGGCGCAGTGGACGCCCGAAGGTTTGAAAAAATTCACCCACGCCCACGTTGGGATTGCCGTCGAAACAGAGGGCGGTCTGGTGGTTCCTGTTATTCGTGATGCTGACAAACTTGGGCTTAGTGAAATTTCTCGGCAACGCGTTGACCTAGCTGAACGTGCGCGTCAGGGTAGGTTATTACCAAATGAATTTGAAGAAGGAATTTTTACGATTACCAATCTAGGTATGTATCACATAGATTCGTTCGATGCTATTCTCAATCCGCCTCAGGCGGCCATCCTAGCCGTTGGTCAAATTAAGGAGCGGGGATTGGTGGAAAACGGGCAGGTGATACCCGCTTCAATGATGAACCTTAGCCTCTCGGTCGATCACCGTGTTTTGGATGGAGCATGCGCTGCACGCTTCCTCAATGAATTGGTTGAGACAATCGAAACCCCAAGCCTATCCATGGCATGAAAGGAACTTAAATGACTCAAAAACTGGCTTTTATTCACACAGTCCCCTCTCTAGTAGGATTATTCAATGATCTTTCGAAGGAATTACTGCCCGATGTGGAGGTCTTTCACATTGCGGACGAAATGTTGCTGAAGGTTGTGTTGGCGCAAGGCGGACTTTCTCCATTCATTTTTCAGCGTGTCTCTGACCATGTAATTGCAGCCGAACGGGCTGGCGCAACCGCAGTGCAGTGTACTTGTTCATCTATTTCTCCTTGCGTGGACGCAGCGCGTCCTCTGGTTGGCATCACAGTCATGAAAATTGACGAGCCGATGGTAAACAAAGCCATTGACATAGGTTCGCGCATTGGTATTGCTGCCACTGCTCCCACCACGCTAAAGCCGACCACTGAATTGGTGTATGCCCGCGCTGCCGCAATGGGCAAATCGGTGCAGATTGAATCGGTTCTGTGTGAAGGCGCATACAATGCATTGTTTTCTGGTGACACACAAAAGCACGATCAAATTGTTGTGCAATACTTACGCAATTTGATGGCGCACAATGATGTGATCATTCTCGCGCAGGCTTCAATGGCGCGAGTTGCGCAGATGATTCCTGCTGAGGAGCAGCGTGCCCCCATCCTTTCCAGTCCGCGACTGGCGATGGAATTTGCGAAAACTGTTTTATCGCCAGCATAAAATCTTTCGTACGTAAAGTTAGAATATGAAGGCTGTGTTCGTTTTCCGGAACGCTCGAATTTCTCTTTTCCCTTGAGCTTGCAGAACGGTTGCCCGCGAGTATGCAAAATAAGAACTTATAAAATTCATGATCAAAAAAACCAAACGGGAGGCAGTATGTTAGCAGAGTTGTTTAAGGAGATGGAGCAAAGCATCATTGATGGAGATGAAGATCTTTCCACTGAATTTGCGAAGAAAGCTGTCACATTGAAAATACACCCGCTGGAAGCGATCACGAATGGCTTCATGGTAGGAGTGACCTATATCGGAGACCAATTTGGCAGGGGAGAAGCTTTCCTGCCCGAGTTGGTTATGGCAGGCGAAGCAATGAAAGCTGCCATTGCAGTGCTGGAACCAGAGTTGTTGAAACTTGGAGAATCTCGCGAAATGTTGGGACGCGTTGTTCTGGCAACAGTGGAAGGCGATATCCATGAAATTGGCAAGACGCTTGTTGGTACAATGTTGAGCGCTTCGGGATTTGAAGTATTTGACCTCGGCGTTGATCAACCCGCAGATAAGATCATCGGTAAGGCGCTTGAAGTAAATGCAAACCTGATCGGCATGAGTGCATTGCTTACAACCACAATGGTTCGCCAGCGCGAGGTTATTGAGGAATTGGACAAGGAAAGCTTGCGCCCGCGTATCAAGGTGATGGTTGGCGGTGCTCCAATCACAAAAGACTGGGTTAATAAGATAAAAGCCGATGGCTATTCTGAGGATGCAATTGGCGCAGTAAAGATTGCCAAACAATTGGTTGACAGGGCAGATGCTTAATCTTAGCATTGAATGGCATACAAGTGTTTGCTATAAAATGATACTTACCTGCCGAACGTTGTACTTGGTTGTGGTTACTTTTGCCATTTAGTATTGAAGACATCACTGTTATGCTTGTTGTTCCAAAGGCATTTGAAAAAAAGTGAATTCGATAGGGTAACTTTCAAGACATCCTGGATGATTTGATGCACCTTTTGGAGTGTGAAGTTTGATGAAATGTGAATGCGAATCCTGAATGAGAGTCAGTTATTTTTAGGCGCTAAGAAGTTAAATCTGTGTATAAAAAACAAGATTTTTTTTGCACAACGAAGTCCTGAAGGGGATTAACACATTCACATTCATCATAACTTCGTGGTATAGCTCTTTCGGCTTGTTCTATTAGGTAAATCATGCCATACCTCCGGCATTTGGAGGTTTTGGAGGCTAAAGATTAATCCCATTTCCGGGTCGTAGGATATGAAAAAATAATTCAATTAATTTTGAATATATGTTAGGAAAGGAACGAAAGATGAAAGATATCGATACGATTAAGGATTTGGTTGATTACACAAGGTTGCTTTATGACCGCCATCTCGTCCATGCCGAAGGTGGGAACACCAGTATACGGATCGGGAATGATGTATGGATTACCCGAACAGGAGCTGTGCTCGGTAGGGTAACCGAATCTGATTTTACAAGACTTTCACTTAGCGGAGATGTGATCGCAGGCGAAAAACCTTCAAAAGAATTTCCAATGCACCTTTCATTTTATAAGGCGCGTCCAGACGTAAAAGCGGTTATCCATATTCATCCCACCTATTCAATTGCATATTCGACCCTGCTGGCTGAGCCGTGCTTGGATGCTGTCCCGGCCTATTCTTCGGCACTTTATCGGCGTGCTGGTCAGGTTCCGATGATTGCTTATTACCCTGTGGGATCAAAAGAATTACATCAGGCAATAGAAAAATTAACACCATATTTTTACTCGATTCTCATGCGCCAGCATGGACTCACAGTAGCAACAAATAACCTTTCCGATGCATTAGGAATTGTTGAAGAGATTGAACAATGCTGTCATATCGCATTGTTAACAAACCAAAAAGGTTACCCTATCACAAGTGAGGAGAAAATTGAAATCGATAAGCTTCAGGGACGATCATGGCCAAAATCGCTGAATTAAAATTGACTTTTTATGGGGATGATATCACGGGTTCAACAGATGCAATGGAAGCTCTGGTGTTAGCCGGCGTTCCAACTGTCTTGTTTTTAGAGCCCCCAACGCTGAAACAGGTAAGCGAGAAATTTCCCCATATTCAGGCCGTGGGGCTAGCTGGCATGAGCCGAACAATGACCCCACAGGAAATGGAATATTCCCTACCACCCGCATTTTCAAGCCTGAAGGAATTGGGCGCCCCTGTTATGCATTACAAAGTATGTTCAACTTTCGACTCGTCTCCATCGGTCGGGAGTATCGGGCGGGCAACAGAATTAGGAATGAAAGTTTTCAATTCGAGAATTGTGCCGGTGGCAATTGGCGCACCAAAGCTAAAGAGATTTGTCGTATTCGGCAACCATTTTGCCACCATCGGAGACCTTACGTATCGTCTGGACCGGCATCCAGTCATGAGTAAACATCCAATCACTCCGATCGATGAAAGTGATTTGCGTCTTCATCTTGGTCGGCAAACTGACAAAAAAATCGGTTTGTGGGATATCCGTCATCTTGCTCTCCCTGACGCAGAGATGGATGCTTTTCTTCAAAAGCAGATCGACGACGGGATTGAGATCATTATTCTTGATACACTGGATCGTACCCATTTAAAAAAAATCGGTCATTTGCTCTGGTCTTTGGGCAAAAATAGTCAAACGTTTGTTGTTGGCTCTTCAGGGGTCGAATTTGCATTAACTGAACTTTGGCAAAATGAAGGTTTGATCCAGTCGCCACAGGAATTTATGTCTCCTGGCCCGGTCGAAAAAATTGTTGCCGTCTCAGGTAGCGCTTCACCTTGGACCGCCTCGCAAATCAAATGGGCTCTCGAAAATGGTTTTCATGGAATTCAAATGGATAGTGTTCGTCTTGTTGATGAAACTACACAGGAAACTGAACGAAACAGACTTATTGATCAGGCAGTTCACATCATTTCAAAAGGACAAAGTGTTCTTCTTTATTCAGCTCTTGGACCAGATGATCCAAAAATCGGCAGCACAAAAAAACAAATGAAGATATCAGGTTTGTCATCCAGAAGCATAGGTGAATTATTAGGTACCCAACAGGGGATTGTTCTCAAGAATATTATCGCAAAGACAGGGCTGCGCCGAGCCGCAGTTGCTGGTGGAGATACTTGCGGGCATGTACTCAAACAGCTCTCAATTTATGTGCTGGAGTTCATTACTCCCTTAGGAATAGCCGCTCCACTTTGTCGTGCAAGTTCATCCAATCCGCAGCTGGATGGAATGGAGATCGCCCTAAAGGGTGGACAACTTGGCGAAGTTGACTTCTTTGGAAGCGTTCTCAAAGGCAAACAAGGGTAATCCTAGTGGTTTGTGGGAGAGGGTATCTGCTAAACTCAAAATTTGAGTCGAAAATTTGCAAGACTTGAATTATGAAGCTATGTGCTGGCTACCTTGCTCATCAATGTATATGAAGGAAAACGATTCTCTTTGTGACACGAGAGGACAAAAGTGGATATTTGTCTCGACTTTAACGAAATTCGCCACAGCAATTCCAAATCTAAAACTGGGTTAGGGTGGGAGTGGCGTGATTTCAAGTCCATCCTCCATGAAACGGAATAAATCATCCCACGAGTCGAAGATCATATAGCGTGTAAGTGCGCGCAAGTCGTTGAAAAAGGTTTTGTGCGCGCCTAAGGCCAGTCGCAAACGCTGATAGGCAGGCGTTAGTAATTCCTGAACGGTATGTAGCAGGAAAGCCAGCAGATTCAAAGTTGCCAGAACATTGGCTAGATCCTGAGAACCGTGACCGAAGTTGTGTTCAAAATGATAGCCTTTGGTTTTGAGGGTGTTGTTGTTCTCGTTTTCAATCTTCCAGCGTGCGCGACCCTGTGCTGGCTACTTCGCTCATCCGTCTGATTTTTTGGGGATTTACGCAGAAATTCCGACCAGGGGATTATCCTTTTCTCCCAAGTTGGGCTCGGCTTGTACTTCAAAAAGCACACGGGGATCATCTGGAAGGTATATTTTGGCAAACACGCCGATCACACGCAACAAAACACATTTCGATTTCATGTCCTGATCATCGATAAATATTATTCACCCTTGTTCGTTTACTTCTTGACCTGCAAAGATGTAGGTCAGTTCAGATATGTCGCACGCGAATAACTGTGATGCAGTCCGCCAAGAATCGTCTTCGATGTGATCCGTCCACTTGTTGGCTTTGATCTTGGCAGTTCATATTGATCAGGGATCCGCTGTTCGATCCCTTGATGTGGTCGCTCCTGATTGAAGTATGCCGTGTATTCCTTGGTTACTCGCTCTAAATGCCTATCATCATGGATCAGGATATGATCCATGCACTCTCGTCGCACACTGCCCATGAACCTTTCGCAAACACCATTCGCTTCAGGCGTTCGATACGGCGTCTCCACCTCTTTGATACTTCCGGCTACTGCCGAAAAGTGCCTGCTATATTTACCATCACGGTCGCGAATCAGATATTTCGGCCCCTTCCCCCACGGTGTCGATTCTCGTAATTGTTGTGCCGTCCATTCATCGGTTGGATATTTTGTCACTCCGGTATGCACGATCCGACGTGTTTTCAGTTCCATCACTACAAATACTTACCTGTGCTGGCTACTTGGTTCATCCGTCTGATTTTTTGGATTTTTAGGCAGAAATTTCGTCAGGCGATCGCTCTTTTCCGTTTAGGGTGGGCTCGGTTTATTTTATGAATACGTACTGGGATCGTTTGGATAATCGTTTTCAGGAAAACACACCGATCACAAGCAGCAAAGCACAATTCGATTTCATATTCTGAACATCGATAAATATTATTCACCCTTGTTCGTTTACTTCTTGACCTGCAAAGATGTAGGTCAGTTCAGATACGTCGTACGCGAATAACTAAGGATTGCCTTCAAGGTGATGCGTCCGCTGGTTGGCTTTGATCTTGGCAATTCACACTGATCGGGAATTCGCTGTTCAATCCCTTGATGCGGTCCTTCCTGATTAAAGTATGACAACGTATATTCCTTGGTTATTCGCTCTAAATGCCTATCATCATGGATCAGGATATGATCCAGGCATTCTCGCCGCAGACTGCCCATGAACCTTTCACAGACCCCATTCGCTTGGGGCGTTTGGAACTGCGTCTCGACTTCTTTGATACTTCCGGCAACTGCTGAAAAGTGCCGCGCATATTTTTTATCGCGGTCACGAATCAGATATTTCGGTCCTTTCCCCCATGGTGTCGCATCCCGCAGCTGCTGTGCCGTCCATTTATCAGTTGGGTATTTTGTTACTCCTGTATGTATTATTCGCCGCGTTTTCAGTTCCATCACTACAAATACGTACCATTGCCGAAACAACCAATCATACACGACAGTAAAGTCGCATGCCCAGATGCCACTGGCTTGATTCTTCAAGAAGGTCGCCCAATTCTGGCTCGAAGA
>CAIWRB010000396.1 GCA_903914955.1 uncultured Chloroflexota bacterium
CTTCATCCTGAGCAGGCAGGCATCACGATGTTCGCCTGCAACACTTGAATTCTACAAATATACTTCGGGGAAATTCATTAGCTGGCTCGAAGACCAGGGAGTAAACTCACCACTTCATGTTTCTGTAAGACATGTCCGTGAATATATTGCCTTGCAGATCAGCCATGAAAAATCAGACAATACTGTCCATGACATTGCAAGAGCCATAAAAACTTTATTACGCTTCTGGCACAACGAGAAATATATAGATACGCCTGTGACTTTCTCCATGCCAAAAGTGGAAAAGAAACGCCTTCCCTGTTTGTCTGCGGAAGAGTTGGAAACAGTTTTTAAGGCGTGTTCCACTCCACGTGAAAAGGCTATGATTTTATTATTAGCAGACAGCGGTCTACGACGTGCCGAAGCTGTTGCCCTGAATTGGGGCGATGTGGATATGAGCAGCGGACTTGTAACTGTGAAACGCGGAAAGGGTGGTAAACCGAGATCGTCCGTCGTTGGAGCTATGACGCGGCGCATATTACTCTCCTATCGCAGAACGCTTACAAACACATCAGAAAACGCCCCCTTATTTCAATCAAGAGAAGGAGCACGTTTTACCGGCTCGGGCTTCCGTCTTGTATTCACGAGGCTTTCCAAAAAGACTGGTATTCCGTTCTCCCCACACGCCATGAGGCGCACATTCGTTATCCTATCATTGAGAGGCAATATGGATGTTCTTCACCTACAGGCCATACTTGGTCATTCAAGCCTGGATATGGTGCAGCACTACGCCCAGTTGATGGATGAGGATCTGATCCGTGAACACAGGGCTCATTCCCCTGTGGACAATCTTCGCCACCGATAACTGATTGGGACTATTTGATATTTCGGTCGCTTCGATAACCTTCGATACTATATCAAGTTGACCTCATCATAATGAAGAAGGGAGAACCTTTGAATATTTTTTGGTTTGTCATAATTTATAGCCTTAATATGCCGGGAGAGGAAGAAGATGAAGCATATGACGAGAGCCTGGATGAATTTGAATGGTGGCCTTTCTGATGTCAGAAACCGCCCTTCACTAAAGTGATCGAACAGTTCGATTTGTTCGCGGCATTGTAATCACGATCATGCAATGAGATATGAAAAAACGGAGTAAACAATGGATAATATTGAGTACACAGAACAAAATGAAATGGAAGTCTGGGAAAATTATCAGCAAAAATACGAGCGTCAATTCCCAACACCAGAAAGACCCGTTGCGCGTCTTATGGGTACGATCGGCTGGCAGTTCACCTTGATCCTGATCCAATCTATTGGGGCGATAACACTGGCCTCGCTCAGAACAGCTTCGATGTTCTTTGCTGCCGCAGCCGGCTCAGATACCCTGCTGAAGTATGGTGAAGCGATCTCTGCCGTCGTTACCGTGGAAGTGGGTATTGTTGTATTCGCGGCGATCCGAGCAGAGCAGGAAAACAGCAAACATACTGACGATGAACAAAAGGCGACCATCAAAGTCTCCCTGACACGTTTATGGTGGGGTGAAGGATTGGCGCTGGTCATCTCTGTGATGGCCGGACTTGGCGTGTCGTTTAACGGCTTTGGTCTCAAAGTCCCGTTTTTTCTTTGGGCGCTCTCCATCGCAATTGGTGCCGGTGCTTCCATTATTGCCGCTGTATCGGGAGACATCCTTGGAGCCATGCTGGCGCGGTTCGGGAATATCCGAGACAAAATGAACCGTGACTACA
>CAIWRB010000397.1 GCA_903914955.1 uncultured Chloroflexota bacterium
AGTTGGCAGAAAAATTTGATGTGGAAATACAAACATCCACCACGATCATGGGCTGGGAGAATACCCTCACCCAAGACCTCTCTCGAAAGGAGAGGGGACTCAAAATGAGTTTTACTTCACCAAATGGATTGGGCGAAATTGAAGCGGGTGCTGTTTTGCTGGCCACAGGGGTTCGTGAAAGACCGCGTGCGGCGAGACTGATTCCAGGGACACGTCCGCAGGGAATTTATACTACAGGTTCATTACAGCGATTTATATATCAGGAACATTTGACGGTTGGCAAGCGCGCGGTCATTGTCGGCGCGGAGTTGGTGAGTCTCTCAGCGTTGATGACGCTCCAAAATGCAGATGTACAATGTTTGATGATGATCACGGAAGAGTCAAAACATCAAATTGAATTTCCGTACGTTGTGATGAAATGGGCTGTGGCGGATATTTTGACACGCACGCCGATCCTAACCAATACCCGTATCACAAATATATTTGGTCAAAAGCGTGTTGAGGGAATTGAACTTACTTCCGCGAACGGCCAAATAAATATCGTGGAATGTGACACGGTCATCTTCACTGGGGATTGGATCCCTGAAAATGAAATGGCCCGCCTCGGCGGTTTGGCAATTGACCCGATCACCCGCGGCCCAAAAATTGACGCTGGGTTTCATTCTTCCATTCAAGGCATCTTCGCGGCTGGAAATTTATTGCGCGGAGTCGAGACCGCCGATCACTGCGCGATCGAAGGGTTGAAGGCTGGCAGAGCCATTGCAAAATATTTGAAATGAACCTTTTATGCTAACCCAGGTACTGGAAATGAAATCTCAAAAGTTGTACCTTGACCAATCTCGCTGGTGACTTTGATCTTCCCGTCGTGTAAAAGCGCGATGCTGTTGACAATGGCCAGTCCCAAGCCATTGCCGGAGGGGGCTGACTCTGACTCTGTATCAGCCCCGGTGCGGGTGCGTGATTTGTCAACTCGATAGAAGCGGTCAAATAGATGAGTGATGTGTTCAGCGGAAATGCCTGGACCTGTATCGGTCACGCGCACCCAGGCGAATTTCAGGGAAAGGTCACAGCCTGTCGAAATGGTCACACGATGATCCCGCTCCGCTTCGTTTTGAGTTGTGTACTTAATGGCGTTCTCGACGAGATTGGTCAACATTTGGTTAAGCGCCTTGCGATCGCCGAGGATCAATACTTCGGGCAGGTCATCGGTTTCGAGCACAATGTTTTGACGAGCGGCCAGCGGCTCGAGTCGTTCAATCACCTCAAGCGCAAGATCGCTGATATCCAGTATCTCTTTTTGTAATGATTCGTGACCCGCATCCATGCGTGCCAATGTCAACAAGTCGTTGACCAAATGACTCATCAGGTCATTTTCAGTTTGAATGACTTGCAGTACACGTTGATATTCTTTCGGTGTGCGCGGTGCTGATAAAGCCCGACCTGCTTCAAGGTTGACAATGGTCAACGGTGTGCGTAATTCGTGACTTGCGTCAGCGGTGAATTGCTTCTGACGGGAAAAAGCTGATTCGAGGCGGGTGAGCATCGCGTCGAAGGTATCTGCCAGTTGACCGATCTCGTCTTTTTTTTGCAGGTTGAAGCGACGGCTTAGGTCCGTCTCGCTGATCTGTTGCGCCGTTCGCGTAATTACCTTAACCGGGCGCATGGCACGGTCTGCCAGCCAGAATCCACCCGCAAGCGCAACGGTCAACAGGATCGACACAAACATGATCAAGGTGAGCAAAAGACTCTGCCGCTGTTCCGTTGGATCAAAGAGTGTGCCGATCACAATGTAGCCTTTCAAATTCTCGCCGGATAACAGTGGCGTGATTAAAAATGCATAATCAATTTTCTGGTTTTCACTAATTACAGAGGCATACCTTATAACGTGCCTGCTCTCGGAGTTCGTGATTTGCATGGGGAAATTTAATTGCGGCAGGGAACTCAATGGTCCCCAAAGGCGCTGCTGCACCTGATCTGAACCATAGATGGCCAAAATATCTTCAGGACGTAAAAAAGACTGTCCACTGTCTGGGACGCTGCTGAAACTCGGAATATCGCCTTCCCCTAAAAATTTTTCGATCTCTTCAAGCCTGGCTGCAAGGCGGGTAACAGATTCGGCTTGCAATTCGTGGACGCGGCTTAGATAAACCAATCCACTGAAACTTACCAGTACCAATCCCAAAATAAATACGAACCAGAGGGCCAAACGCAAGCGGATACTATGGAAGAGCGAGTCGAACCGATGAATAATATTATTCATGGAATATCAGGATGGGCGGCGGAGTCGATATCCTGAGCCGCGGATGGTTTCGATCAACTTCACTTTAAATGGATCATCAAGCTTGCGGCGCAGGCGGCGGATATAAACATCCACTACATTAGATGCGACAATGGCATCGTAACTCCATAAATGGTTTTCCGCCATCTGACGAGTTATGAGACGGTTGGGATTTCGTACCAAATATTCCAGCAGTCCATATTCGCGTGAAGTTAGGTCGATCGGTTGCCCGCCGCGCTTGACGAAATGAGTAGCGGGGTCAAGCGATAAATCACCGATGGTGATCAATCCACTTTTGTCTTCTGATTCGCGGCGAAGTAATGCGCGCAGGCGCGCCAGTAGTTCTTTCATCTCAAACGGCTTAACCAGATAGTCGTCGGCGCCGCTATCCAACCCGAGCACGCGGTCTTCGAGCGCGTCACGGGCCGTCAACATGAGGATCGGTGTTTGCACATGATTGTTCCGCAGTGAGTGGCAGACCTCGATCCCACTGCGGAGGGGTAACATCACATCCAATATTATGACATCATAAGGGGTCGATTCGGCAAACTCTTCGCCCGCCTGGCCGTCATAAGCCACATCGACAGCGTAGCCATCATCAGCAAGACTGAGGCGGAGTGTGTCACTTAAGCGGTGGTTATCTTCCACCAGTAAAATTCTCATGCTTTATTTTAGCACGTCCAAATGACGGTTGGATGACAAAATTCGCTCCTGATTGTCATTATGCTGTCATATACATTCGATATACTGACGATAATAAAATTGGAAAGTGAGCAAGGAGATATTCATGAAGAAACATTACACGGCTATTTTGGCGGCCTTTCTAATGACCATGTGCATGGGCGCGGGAATGTTATTGGTAAGTGGAAGCGCCTATCTAAACAAGAATGGCCTTGCGGTTGCAGATTCACCAGCTGCGGCGACTGCAACGGCAATTGTCGTTACGTCGCAGGAAGCCCAGCTTCAGCAATTACAGGATCTGGTAAACCAATATCAGACCCGTGAAGTACAGTATCAAAACGAACTTGCCTCAGCAGGTCAGAAGCTACAATCGGCAAACGCGCAAGTTCAACAATATGAATTTGTTATGGCGGCTTTGCAAAATCGCGGCATCATAAATATTGACCAAAATGGCCGCATCTCTCTTCCGTAAGAGCTTATTGTTTATAAGGAGCAAAAATGAAGTTCTGGAAAACTACTTTACGCATTTGGATCACGATCGTCAGCCTGTTTAGTTTTTTTGGTGGCTGGGTCGTGCTGGCGCATTCGCCAAAACCCAATCAATTCAATCCGGCGAATCTGTCAAAGATGCCGGTGCTCGCGCCCATACCATCCCTCGATCAAATCATGAATTCGCAGGAATCAAACAGATTAAGTTTTAACAATAATATGCGTCCGATCCGTTTACGCACTGGCGGTTCGGGATGAGAGCCCATCAGTTTCGGGCCATGAACTGTGAGATCATTCTCATGGCTGAAGGGTATCCGACGAGAACGCTGGAGGGGTTTGAAGCGGCGGAGTCTTTTATTCATAGCAACGAACAACGCTTTACGCGGTTTTCTGAACGCAGCGAATTGACTCACTTGAATCGTTCAGCAGGCAATTGGTTCCGCGCTTCGCCCGATCTTTTTGAAATTGTTAATCAATCACTGCACTCCTATAAAAAAACACATGGATTGTTTGACCCATCCATTTTGCCAGACTTGAAACGCGCCGGCTATGACCGTACTTTGGATGAAGTTCAACGCCTCGGTGCCGACCCTCAGCCTGTTGAGCGGTTCATGGGCAGAGACTTAACCTTGGATATGATCCAGCTCGATGTTGCATCATCATCCATTCTGCTGCCAGCCGATATGCAAATTGATCTGGGCGGAATCGCAAAGGGCTGGATCGCGGAACACGCGGCGCGATTGTTGAGTCAATTTGCGATCACCTGTGCCGTCAGCGCTGGCGGAGATATGTTCCTGATCGGAACTCCTGAAGGCGCGGATCACTGGGAAGTTGAACTCGAAGATCCGCGCGATCCCAGCCAAAACATAATCACCTTGCGTGTTGGGCAGGGAGCGGTTGCCACTTCGTCAGTGATGAAGCGTGTCTGGCGGCAAGGAACAGCCTCCCGCCACCACTTGATAGATCCGCGCAGCCACGAACCTGTTGAAACAGACTGGCTGTGTGTGACAGTGATCGCTCCGCAAATGCAAATAGCAGAGACTTTCGCCAAAGCCGCCTTGATCGGTGGAGTTCAGTTTGCAAGTGAAGCCATTTCACAATATCCAGATATAAGCATTTTGGCGGTTGATAAAAACGGCCAGCTAATAGATATGCAGGAAACAGAAAATGTTCATTAGTAATTTGATCTCGCAATTATTTGCAACCAACAGTCTGCAATTCTGGTGGTATCTTACACGCGCGGCAGGGCTTGCCGGTTATTTTCTACTCTGGCTTTCCACGGCCTGGGGCATGGTAGTTAGCAGTAAGATATTAGATTCGATCATGGACCGCGCCTTCACGTATGATTTTCATGAGTACCTCTCCCTGCTTGGCCTGGGATTTATTTTTGTGCATGTTGTTGTGCTGATTGCTGATCAGTACCTGCCGTACAGCATCTGGCAGGTGATCATTCCATTTCTTTCGCCGTATCGGCCGGTGTGGGTGGGTATCGGTGTGATCGCGTTTTATCTTTCGCTGTTGGTGACAATTACCTATTATTTGCGAACCCGCATTGGAATGGCCGCTTTCAGAAAGATCCATTATTTAAGTCTGGTTGGTTATCTAGGCGCGACCCTGCACGGGCTGTACGCTGGTACCGATTCTGTACTGCCAATTGCAAACCTGCTTTATAAAGGGACGTTCCTCATTACATTATTTTTGGTGGTCTACTGGGTTGTATTTTTATGGATGCGCAAGCAGGAAGAAGAGAAGAAACGTTTGGAAGAGCTGCGAGCCGCCCTCCGTAAGAAAGGTAAACG
>CAIWRB010000398.1 GCA_903914955.1 uncultured Chloroflexota bacterium
AATAATTGTCTGCTGAAGAAGACGAAGCCATGATTACCCAATCAACTGATTCTTGAGTTTCTCAAACTCCGCATCAGCTATGGCACCGCTTCTTTTCAAATCGTACAACTTTTCAATCTCACCGCTGACGCTAGTTGATTTCGTTCCCGTAGTTTTTCGGCTAACGGTCAGAAATAGCGGCGATAGTAATATTCTTGCTTTATCAGGCTCAAGTTGTGATGTAAGCATAACAATTTCCGAGCTTTGAAAGCCTAAGCGAATAAAGGTTTTTGTATTGCTGTAGGTTGTGAGAATATTAATCACGGTAGCGATTGCCATGCCTTTTAATGCGCCCTCAGCTCCGAATCCACCACCCATCACACCGGCATTGTTTGTTACTTTACCTGGCCCCGATACTTCAATTTCTCTCAGATCTTCGATATTAATCGTCGTATCGATTAGAGACTTCAAATCACTTATATAAATAGATGCCGTATCCAGTGAGAGAATACACTTGCTATCTTTCCTGCTTTCCCAGCCTGCGCCTCCGAGGACAGTTATTTCGACTGGATCGCAAATGGATCGACTCTTGATTGATTCAATATAGTGCTTCTTCTTCTCTGCGAAATCTCTGGACGCAGCCATTTCTCTTTGTACTCTTCTGGCCCACTCCCTGCCAGCGTTTGGTTTATTAACCGCCGTCGCCTCTGGCGTGGTTCCAGTATATGCTTGGTATACCCTTTTTCCAAAGAATATGCTCGCAAAGACGATTGCAACGAGGACGCCGATTCCTGTACCACCAAGTAACGGGAGTGCACAAATACTGATTCGGACATAGTCAAGTCCGCTAAGAGCCCATTTACCTCTGGTTGTTGACTCTTTCGACACATCTTCCGATTCGAATGACAGGGCAGGTGTAACGAACGCAGAGAGGCCACCGGGAATAAACTTGGCCAGAGGTCCACGTATGCCACGAAGCGACATAGGTATGCAAACGGTCTCGGGAAAAATCTCATTTGCTTCGATTCGCTCGTGCAACTGCGGGGTCGTAAACGGACCGGTTTCCTTTCCACTCTCGACCAATAGATATGTCTCTTCCTCCAGCATAAATATACCACCATCTTTTCGAGTTGACGATTGCTCTAAATTGCTTCAGTAGTTTTCGGCCGCTATGCGCTTGTCATGATGCCGGTAGGGAAAATGGACCTGACGGCACTTCAACCACTTATTGCGAAGAGAATTTTGATCGATTGGCATCAATTTCCTTCATCAGATCCTTTAGGGCCAGCCGCAAACTATCCCCCATAGCTGCTCTCATCCCTTGTTCAATGAATGTAATCTGGGAACCGCTGTACTCTGGACTATCGTCAGTTACGACTCTCTCGAACTGCCTTTCAAAGAGTACCTTGCCATTTCGTTCGATGGAAACGCTAATTGCAGTAATACCTGCAATGCGGGCAATGAAGGCCCCAACAACTTGCGAGCAAAATGCTCGAATTTGTGTCCTCAAAATCAGCGGATTCGCGTTCTCAACTAGGTCGCTCTCCGCGAATAGTCCTGAGTCATGGAGTTCTTTGGTTAGCCGTTCTTGAATCAACTGCGAGGCTGTTGTTGTCCACAGTCCATCGGTGCTGCAACCAGTCCAGGTTGTCCCAGCTATTGGCTTGTCGTAATAGTCCGGTCGAATATCGACAGGAGTCGCGATCTTGATACTTGCAGCGATCGTGCTCGCTGATTTGAACCCGGTAGTTGTCTCGGGAAAAGGAAAAGATGCGCCAGGAACACGAATGTTCGCTCTATTGCAGCCAACCAAGGTTAACGGCAGCAGGACAAAGGTGAAGAGTCGAATTGCGAAACGCATTGTGACATTCCTGTTTTGTTGTGAAAATTCAGTGCAAGGAAAATGCAAAGACTCTATCTCGCATCGCGGATTAGCGCACTAACCTTACATGGGCTTGCTGGTCGCGCCCGAACTCGACACTCACACCCAAGAAATCGGCGTTATTCCCGAAAGTGAGTGCATGGCCCACCGCCGTGTGACTGGAAGGGGAAGGCTCAGAAGTCCAGTAATAAAAATTCTGGGTATTTGGAAACCAGTCACTGTCAATGGACGCGGATCCGAAGGGCTTTCCGAAAAGTTCTAGGCGGATGAGTTCGGAATTATTGGGCAAACGCCAATCGCCGTAGCCACACAGCGCAGTCGCATTAACGGCATTCTTGTACCCGATCGTGTTACTGGCCGCATCAATCTCTGCTTGCGTAGGCGGTTTATGGCCATTTGGACCGTATTGTGCCAAAGTCGTACTGTCGAAGTTGGTGTATTTCTTAGCAAAATCGCGCAAGCCACCATCCGCTGTCTTGCCCTCCCATGTCAATCCGGTGCTGTTGTCTTTAACGCACTCAGTAATGGCGTAACTGCCGACAGTGCTGTAATGACTAGCAGCTGCACTACCACCTCCGCCACCACCGCAAGCAGCAAGTGCCGCGACCGATAAGACGGCTGCAAGATTTTTCATTCCTCTCCTCCCTTCTTGAAATTTGATGTAACGAATTTCGTGACGACAATTATGAACCCTGTCACGAGACTCGTGACATGTCTCGTGAAGTTTTTCGCTCGCCTTCTATCGTTGGAAAACGAATCAAAGATTTGCGCGAAGAATTGGGTTGGTCCCAGGAGAAAATCGGCGTTGCAATCGGCATCGATGAGTCCAGTAGCCGTGCCAGAATCAGCCGGTACGAACTGGGTGTGCATGAACCGCCTGTGCCCACAGCGAGACTCATTGCCGG
>CAIWRB010000399.1 GCA_903914955.1 uncultured Chloroflexota bacterium
CCAAATATTCATCATTCATGGTTTCGATACGGGCGAGAAGAACACTCGCCCTACTCAACCACCAGGATACTATCGTAATTCCTTTCCGCTATAACCCAGGATCTGTCTTGCCACCACGAGCCGGTTGATCTGGCCTGTACCTTCGTAAATATCAGTGATCTTCGCGTCGCGGAACCATTTCTCGAGCAGGAACTCGCGGCTATAGCCAATCGGCCCCATGATCTCAACAGCCTTCTGCGTGATCTTCGAAGTCACATCGCCCGCGCGTACTTTACTCATGGACGACTCCAAAGCATTCGATTTTTTATTATCCGCCATCCAGACCGCCTTGAGAACCAACAGCCAGGCCGAGCGCAATTGGATTTCCATGTCGATCACATCACGTTCGATGGAGGTCAGTTTATTGCGCGGCAATCCGTAGCGTATCGTGACTCCATTCTCGATCAATTTTTCTTTGAGGAATTCAAGAGCCGCTCTTGCCACGCCGAGACCTGATGCCGCCACGAGAGGCCGAGTCGCGTCGAAAGTAGCCATCGCACCCTTGAAGCCCGTCGTGGTCTTCTCCACAGTGGCGCTGCCAAGAACATTATCGTATGGCACGCGCGCATCCACCAGAGAGACGACAGCCGTATCACTGGCGCGGATGCCAAGTTTATGTTCCAACTTAACGATACTCACACCTTTGGTTCCAGACTCGACCACGAAAGCACGCATCCCTGCGCGGCCGGCTGTTGGGTCAATGGAAGCCCAGACGACGATAAAGCCTTTACCGAGTTTCTCGTATTCGGTAAATGACTTGTCACCGCCAGTGACGAAGATCTTCTCGCCGTTGATGACCCAATCCTGTGCGGCTTCATCCAATACAGCGCGAGTACGAATCGCAGACGTGTCTGAGCCTGCGCCTGCTTCGGTCATACACATTGCAGCATAAGTAGGTTTATCTTCACTAAACCGTGCTAAAAATTTTTTGCGCTGTTCAGGGGAACCCGCCGCCTGCACTGCTGCGGCGCCTAGTCCGCCCCCAGGAGTGATGAGGTAGAAACCAACGTCACCCCACGAGAGCATCTCGATCTGGGCTGCCAAGCGCTGATAACCGATCGGTGGTCGCTTTTCAGCACCTTCTTTTGGTTTATCATCTCCAGGAGTTAATCCCCCTCCTATGCCAGCAGCTTTCATGGCAGTGTGCATAAACTCAACGTAGTCCCAGGGAATTGCGTGTTCGTTTTCATCAAACTCGCGTGATACAGAGCGCATCATGTTTTCCGCAACACTCTGCAGCATTGTCTGTATTTGGGCAATTGGTTTGGGTGTTTCAAATTCGATAGTCATGTCAGCCTCTTCCTTTATACGATCGCCAGACCAGTCAACATCGCAAAACCGCGGCCGTTCCGCATATACATTTCAACGGGATGTTCACGGATGTAGCCATGTCCGCCGAGGATCTGTACGCCGCGATCCGTGACCATCATCGCCATATCCGCGGCGCCAGTGACGGCGAGATAGGCGTGCTTGACTGCTTCTTCCTTGCCGTTATCGAGCATCCACGCGGCTTCCCAGATCAGCAAACGAATGGCTTCGATCTCTATCGCCATTTCTGCCAGCATAAAAGCGATGGCTTGCTTCTGCGCGATCTTCACGCCGAACGCTTCACGTTCCTTGGCGTAATTCATTGAGTATTCCAAAGAGGCCTTGGATACACCCACAGCAGCTGATGCGGAGGCAATTTGCATCGAAGCGAGGATCAATTCAAAGCTATGCCCCGCTGCGCCGCCGAGTCTGTTTGCGGCAGGGATGGTTACATTATCCAGTTTCACACGATAAAGAGGGAGCGCGTTGATGCCCATCAATTTTTCACGCTCATCAGCAATTGATAATCCTGATTTATTTTTTGGAACGATTAACCCCTGTGTCTGACCGTCGAGATTGGCGTAAACGATCAGCGCCTCTGAATCTTTTGCGAACGGCACAAATGCTTTTTCTCCGCTCAGAACATAATCACTCCCCGACAGTTTTGCAGTTGTTCGAAGATCATTTGCATCAAAGTCGAAAGAATATTCGATGAGCGCGGCTGTATACGGACTCCATTCGCCTTCGATAATTTTTGGCAGATATTCCTTTTTCTGTTCTTCACTGCCCACAAGCAATATCGGGGTCGCAAAGAGCGAAGGCGTCATCACAGCAAGTGCGCCCGCGAGATCGCCACTTGCCATTTCTTCAACAGCCAATGCACTTGTGACCGCAGAGCGATCCCCGAAGCCGCCAAAAGATTCGGGGACAGACGCTTGCAGCAAGCCGAGTTCCCATCCTTTGCTGATGAGTTTCTTCGGCAACTCGCACGACTCTTCTGCTTCATGCGCAGCAGGACGCAGATCATTTGCGGCATACTTGCCCACCGCATCCACCAACATTTGTTGCTCCTCATTTGGTTCGAACGAATACATTTGTTTTCTCTCCTTTGCGTTTCATTATTGCAATGGTGGCAACCACCAAATGTTATTTCAATAATCCATGAAAAAATAGATCTGCATATCCATCCGCGATCTTCTCAATAGACTTTCCTCCTTCAGGACTGTACCAGGTCAGCGTCCAATTCATGATGCCCATCAAAGCACGGATCGCCATGCCGGCATCGGGGCAGGCGAATATTTTCGCGCGAAGGCCCTCATTAACAACAGCCCGCCATAATCCCTCAAAATTATCACGTTGAGGAATATGGCGGGCATGAGACTTTTTATCCAGCGAGCGATGTTCAAACAAAAGTACGGAAGAAAGGTCAGAATTTTCAGCGAGCGCGGATAAATAGGCTCGGATCATTTGCCGCAGTTTTTCATCCGCAGGAATATTTTGACCGGCAATCCCTGCAATATGTTCTGTGAGCATCCCCAGCGCACGCTCAAGGAGGGCAAGCAGGATCTCCTGCTTGGACGACACGTGGTGATACAAGCTTGCCTTCTGCAAATTGACTGCTTCAGCAATGTCGGACATGGACGCGCCATGGAATCCCTTTTGGCGTATCACTTGCGCAGCGGCATCGAGAATGTCTTCTCTGGTCATGGGTTCTCCCTACCGAACGGTTGGTAGGGCAAGAATACACCCAAGTTGTCAAGGAGTCAATGGTTTTTTTAGTGAGGTCCCAACAAAATATTCATGATTTCCATTACTCACTTTGGATAAATATATATTTACTTGGCCATCGGATCAATATCATTAGCAATGTTTAACCTTCTTATCAGATGAAGAAAAATTGTTCCAATATTTTTGTAAATAATCAAGCCAAATCGTTTATAATTTCGATAGATTAAGCAGATAGCTGAATTAGCCAACTTACAGCGAATCATTCACAGATAACGCAATGAGATCTTAAATGTATGTTTCCATCAAAAGCTCAACTTATCCGATACCTATTTGTACGCCTGACAATAATTCTCCTCGGAAACATCCTAAGAGAGCGTTTCTTAAGTCAATTTGTGGCTAATTTCAGCATGCGCCGAATGCTAGCGATATAAACAACTGATTCACTGGATGAAACGGTATGCTCAAAATCACGTGATAAACGACGATAGCGACCCAGCCAACCAAAAGTGCGTTCGACAATCCAACGATGCAGCAAGATTTCAAATCCTTTGGCTTTATCTGATCTGCGCACAATGTCCAACTTCCAACCAAAATGCTGGCGGACTTCCTTCACGATAGAAACATAACCGCCATCCGCCCAAATCAATTTCAAGCGACACCATCGATTATGAACGCTATGCTTGATTTTATCGAACAACTTCTGCAAGGTTTGCTGTCCGCCGCGACCATCTTGAATGCTGGCGCTATGAACCAAAACCATCAAAAGCAAGCCCAAAACATCCACGATAATGTGGCGTTTGCGTCCAGGAGTCTGTTTATGTACATAGATACCGCGTTGTTCGCCGCCTTCCGATGTTTTGATGCTTTGACTGTCAATGATCGCGGCACTCGGATTGGGATCACGCCCAGCTTGCACTCGCACTGTCCTAACCAGCGAACCATTGATGCGCTCCCACAAACCCTGCTGTTTCCAGCGTCGAAAGTAACCATACACGGTCTGCCAAGGTGCGAAGTCCTTCGGTAACATGCGCCATTGGCATCCTGTACGCACTACATATAGAATCGCATTGATGATCTGCAATATCTCCCATTTACGTGGACGTCCCATGTGGTTAGATGGAAAGAAGTCCATAATCAGCATCCATTCGGTATACTTGAGGTCGGTCGGGTAGGTTTGCTTGAATTTGGTCATTCTCCAATCTTACCCGACTACTTAAGAAACACTCTCTAA
>CAIWRB010000400.1 GCA_903914955.1 uncultured Chloroflexota bacterium
CGCAATAATCGGATGCGGGCAAAATAACGCGTTGAGCGTGGTGCTTCGCAAGTTGTATGGGGATGGACAGTGAAAAGTAAGTAGTGGACAGTAATCAGTAGATTCCTTCTGCCGTTTGGCGGGAGGGATTTTTATTTTGGAGTATGATTGCCCGAACATCCCTTATCCTGAAAGGCATCTAATGTCACGTAACCGTATCATTCTCGTCACCATTGGTATTATGCTCAGCCTGTTCCTCGCTTCGATGGAAGCGACTGTCGTCGCAACCGCCATGCCGACCATTGTCGGTCAGCTGGGCGGGCTGGAGCATTACTCGTGGGTATTTTCAGCCTTCATGCTGGCTTCCACCACATCTGTTCCGCTGTATGGAAAACTCTCGGATATTTATGGCCGCCGCCGAATCTATGTGATTGCGATGGCGCTCTTTCTTGTCGGCTCGGTCATGAGCGGACTTGCAACCAACATGACACAACTCATCTTCGCGCGCGCCTTGCAGGGACTAGGCGCGGGCGGAATCCAACCGCTGGCATTTATCCTGATCGGAGAGATGTTCAGCTTGCAGCAGCGCGCCAAAATGCAGGGACTTTTCTCGGGCGTTTGGGGCTTCTCGTCCATTGCGGGGCCTCTGCTCGGCGGATTCATTGTGGATAAATTTTCATGGCATTGGGTCTTCTATATCAACGTGCTTCAGGGTCTACTTGCTGCGGCGCTGGTCGCTCTCGCATGGCAGGAGCAGGCTCAAAGTCATGAACGACCGAAAGTGGATTATCTCGGCGCGGTCTTGCTGACATCCAGTGTTGTATCATTATTGCTTGGACTGATGGAGTTCGGTTCCATCAATAGTTGGTCATTGATCGCGTTCGCCATCGTGCTCTTCATCGCGTTGATATGGGTCGAGAGCCGCGCCGTTGACCCGATCCTGCCACTGCCACTTTTCCGTGACCGGCTATTTCTCACCGCAGTTACGCATGGTGTCTTCACAGGTTGGGCGATGTTTGGCAGTGTCTCGTTCATACCGCTCTTTGTGCAATCGGTGTTCGGTACCAGCGCCACGCAGGCCGGCATCACGATCACGCCAATGCTGTTAGGATGGGTGAGCGCCAGCGTTATTGGCATGAGGTTGATCATGACCGTCGGGTATCGCAAGCTGGGACTGGTCGGAACAACGATTTTCGTGACAGGCGCATTCCTGATGACACTGATCAGCGCGGGCTCGAGCCAGATCATCATGATGATCTTTGTAACTATTATGGGCGTGGGCATGGGACTTTCGATCCCGTCGTTTTTGGTGGCGGTGCAGACGACCGTGGAGCGACATAATCTCGGCACAGCCACTTCGATGCTTCAATTCAGCCGTTCGATCGGGGGGACTTTGGGAGTGAGTGTGATGGGAGCAGCCTTGAGCATTCGACTGGCATCGAACTTGAGTACCTCCGGTCTGGACCCGAAGCTGGTGACTCAAATCCTCGATCCTTTACCTGGCTCGCAGATCGTCGTGGATGCCGGTGTGCGCCTCGCAATGGCGAATGCAATTCATCTTGTTTTTGTGATCGCGTTTATATCCGCCGCGCTTGGTTTATTGTCGGTCTTCTTCACACCACAGCGGGAACTAAAGGAAAAGGCTGTTGAAAGTGAATCTTTTCCACTGAGCATGGATTGAGCAGAAGATAAAATATCATTTATAGACTGGCCAAGACCAGTCTATTTTTTTTTCGACCCCGTGCAAAAAAATCAAATCTAATATACAATAAGCGTGATAAATGTCACAAATAAACCCGGGAGGTTCTATATGACAAGCACACTCGATAATCTGAAAGAAGCATTTGCCGGCGAAAGCCAGGCAAATCAAAAGTATCGCGCATTCGCCAGGAAAGCAGAGCAGGATGGCTTTGCCAATATTGCGCGGTTGTTCCGCACCACCGCTGAGGCAGAACGGATCCATGCCGAAGGACATCTCAAGTCGATGGAAGGCATCGGCAGCACGGCTGAAAACTTGCAGGCAGCCATCGCAGGCGAAACGCACGAAACAGAAAATATGTATCCGCCCATGTTCAAACAGGCTGAAGCCGAAGGTCATAAAGCCAAGCGCATGTTCGGCTATGCCTTGGAAGCGGAAGCTGTCCACGCCAAACTTTATCAACTTGCTTTGGAAGCAGTGCAGCAAGGGAAGGATTTAACGGAAGTTGACTTCTATCTCTGCCCTGTCTGTGGTTACGTTGAGTTCGGCAAGCCGACGGATAATTGTCCGGTCTGCGGTACGAAGGCTGATAAATTCATCCAAATTTAGTTGCCTAAAATCAAAGGGCAGCGGCTAATCGGCCGATGCCCTTTTTGTATTTCGCCGCAAGCCTTGACAGCCCCTCGATTCCGCAGATAATTACGGCAATTAAATCAAAGGCATTGACAGAGGAAAGTAAACTGGCAGAAGCCGCCAGAGATGTGCAAAGGAATCGTTGAAATTGCACTCGGCCAAAATCAGTTGAAGTTCCCTCTTGAGCCTCCCGAGTTAACACGTTGCAAGTTTGAACGTCAGTAGTTTGGGACGCGACCCATGCGTTACCGGGAAGCCGATGAATGTCGGCGCAAATTGTATTTGGGTGGTACCGCGAGAACTCTCCCTCTCGTCCCATTATTTGTGGACGGGAGGTTTTTGTTTTAGGCTGTGGAAGATAGACCATCATCTAGGAATTGCTATGGTTCACAGTCCATCGTCATTTTTTGGAGGCAGTATGTTGGATAAATTGAATGAGATCGAAAAAGCCGCGCTGGAGGATCTATCGTCCATTACGGAGCAGTCTGCTTTGGACGCGTGGCGCGTTTCAAATGTTGGGCGCAGTTCTCCGCTGATGCAGGTCTTTGCTGGTTTTGGGAAACTCTCAAAGGAAGAAAAACCAATTGTCGGGGCGGCTGCGAACCGTGTCAAAGTTGCGTTGGAATCCGCTTTGGAAGAAAAAACTCAAGCGGTGAAAAATGCCGCGCTGGCAAAATCCTTATCCGAAGAAAAATTGGATATAACCTTGCCGGGACGCGAAGTCAACATCGGACGATTGCATCCAGCCAATCAGCAATTGCGGCGCGTGCTGGCCATTCTCGCGGAGATGGGCTTTCAGGTGTACACCTCGCGCGAAGTTGAAACCGACGAGATGAATTTCCAAATGCTCAATTTTGCGCCGCATCACCCTGCGCGCGAAATGCAGGATTCCTTTTACGTGGAATCAGAAGGCCGCGAGGACAATCCCATTTTGATGCGCACGCATACCTCGCCGGGACAGATCCGCGCGATGCGTGAGGCTGTGGCGACCAACCCGCAGAATCCGCCGCCGATTCGAATCGCGTTGCCCGGAATGTGCTATCGCTACGAACAGATCACGGCGCGTTCTGAAATTCAATTCAATCAAGTGGAAGGGCTGGCCGTTGGCGAAGGAATCACATTCGCAGATTTGAAAGGCACGCTGACAGATTTTGCGCGGCGCATGTTCGGCAAGGATGCGCGCGTTAGATTCCGCGCCTCGTATTTCCCATTCACCGAACCATCCGCCGAAGTGGATGTGGAATGTTTTGTGTGCGGCGGCAAGGGCTGCCAGGTCTGCAAGAATTCCGGCTGGCTTGAAATTCTAGGCTGCGGCATGGTTCATCCGAATGTTTTACAGAACGGCGGCTACGATCCCAAACGATACACAGGCTTCGCCTTCGGCATGGGGCCCGAGCGTCAGTTGATGCTGCGTAACAAGATCAACGATATTCGTTATTTCTGGGGCAACGACCTGCGGTTTTTGGAGCAGTTTTAGGAATAAGAAGGATGAATGATGAAGAAAGAATCGTTATGCTTTTTTATCCTTCGTGTACTTTGTGATTAAGTTCTTGAAAAGGAAGTGAATTATGAAATTACCAATATCATGGTTAAAAGATTTTATTGATCTCGACGGTATAACTGTCGAAGATATAGCCCGAAAGTTGACTTTGGCTGGTCTTGAAGTGGACGAGATCCTATATGCGGGTTTAGCCATGCCAACGTATGGCGCTGGCGAGAAACACGAATTCAAAACCAACGGCATCGCGTGGGATAAAGAGAAGATTGTCGTGGCTGAAATCCGTGAAGTGAAGGAGCATCCCAACGCGGATAAGTTAACTTTGCTTGATTTATATGATGGCCAACAGGAGCAGGTTGTGCTGACGGGCGCGCCGAATATCTTCCATTTGAAAGGCACGGGTAAATTACCCAAACCGATCAAAGTGGCATATGCCAAGGAAGGCGCGACCATCTACGACGGTCACGCTGATGGACTCGTGTTGACCACGCTTAAACGCGCAAAGATCCGCGGCGTCGATTCCTACTCGATGGTCTGCTCTGAAAAAGAATTGGGAATTACCGAAGAACATGAAGGCATCATCCTGCTCGATGACGATGCGCCTGTGGGCATGTCGCTCGCGGATCATATCGGCGATGCAGTTTTGGATATTTCCATTTTGCCGAACATGGCTCGCAACGCGAATGTGATCGGTATTGCGCGTGAACTGGCCGCGCTGACGGGGCGTGAGTTGAAGAAGCCAAAGATCGAATTCACAACATCAGGGGCTTCGGTTGAAGATTCAGTTTCCATCGAAATCACGAACTCCGAACTTAATCCGCGCTTTGTGGCGGGATTAATTCGTGGCGTGGAGATCAAACCCAGTCCATATCAAATACAACGCAGACTAAAACTCGCAGGCATTCGCGCCATCAACAACATTGTGGACGCGACCAACTACGCCATGATCGAACTTGGCGAACCCCTGCACGCATTTGATTATGATGTGCTCAAGGAACGCGCTGGCGAAAAGAAGATCAAGCTCATCACTCGTCCTGCACAGGAAGGCGAGGAACTTGTCACTCTTGATGGAGAGAAACGTAAACTCACTTCCATGAACGTGCTGGTCTGTGACGAAAAAAGTTCACTGTCGCTTGCGGGTGTGATGGGCGGTACCGAATCAGAAGTGACTCAGAATACCAGGAACGTGCTGCTCGAAGGCGCGGCCTGGAACTTTATCAATATTCGCCGCACAGCCAAACAGCATAACCTTCCATCCGAAGCATCCTTCCGATTTTCGCGCGGCGTGCATCCTGCGCTCGCTGAAACTGGCGTGAAACGCGGATTGCAGTACATGGCGGCTTGGGCACATGGAAGCATCGCGCCCGGCCTCGTGGATGCGTATCCGCTTAAGCCGAAAGATTCTGTCGTTGAAGTCACGTCCAAAGAGGTGAAGAGACTGCTTGGCATTGAACTGACCGTTGAACAAATTGCCGAACTTCTTTCACGCCTTGAATTCAAGTGTGAAATTACCAATCACCAATTACAAGTTACCGCCCCCGCTCACCGCATGGACATTGACGAAGGCGTCGTCGGTCTCGCGGATGTACTTGAGGAAGTAGCGCGTTCATACGGCTTCGATAAAATCCCAACCACCACCATCTCTGATGCGCTGCCTCCGCAGGCTGGCAATCCCGTCCACGAGTGGGAGGAACATCTGCGCGATCTGCTCGTGGCGATCGGCATGCAGGAAGTTGTCACCTATCGCATGACCTCGCCCGAACGCGAAGGGCGCGTGATCACGCACGGTGAATACGTCCGCATCGCGAATCCCATTGCGCCCGAAAGAAGTGTGCTGCGCCAAAGTCTGCTGGCAGCGGTGCTTGAAGTTGCCGAGAAAAATGTGCGCGCTGAATCGATCGCGATGTTTGAAGTCGGTTCGATCTTCGAACCAGTAAAAAATGATCTGCCGAACGAGCCGCGCAAACTCGCCATCGTGATGACGGGCGCCCGCAGCGCATCTGCATGGGATGTGAAAGCTGCGCCCGCCTTTGACTTCTACGACATGAAGGGACGAATCGAACTCCTTTTGGCAGGACTCCGCTACACAGACATTGTTTACGCTCAATCAGAATCCACCTACAGCCTGCACCCGGGTAAATCTGCTGAAGTAAAAATAAATGGACAGGCAGTGGGCGTGTTCGGCGAACTGCATCCGCTGGCGAAGGAGAAGTATGAATTTGGCGACGCGCCAGTCATCGTGGCGGAATTCGATCTCGAGAAGCTGCGCACATTGAATCCATCCTATGGCATTATCCCTGTTTCCGAGTTCCCGCCCATGTATGAAGACATCGCCATCATCCTGGATGAATCAGTCACCGCATCTGCTGTCGAAGCATTGATCAGGCAAACGGGCGGAAAGACCGTGACCGACGTCCGCTTGTTCGATGTCTATCGCGATGAAAAGATCGGCGCCGGCAAAAAGTCACTGGCGTACAATCTCACATATCAAGCCGAGAAAACACTGACCGATGCCGATGCCGCTGTGATCAGAAATAAAATTGTGAAGCGTTTGGAAAACACGATCGGTGCAAAATTGAGAAGATAATAGTACAAACGGCATGCGGGTTTTACTTGCATCCCTTTTTTGTCCGTTGTATACTGATAAAAATCCAATTCGACACAGGAGAGAAAAATGAAAAATAAAAATACAGGCATGATTGCCACGATCGCCGCCGTTGTTTTATGCGGATGTCCGGGTTTGTTTATGTGCATATTTGGAGCGGTTGCTGCCGCAGGCATCATGCCATATACCACTGAGGTAAATGGCGTCAGCAATTCAGGAACAATGCCCGCAGGCGCTGGGATCGCGATGCTTTGTTTTTCACTCATCTTAATTATTATCCCGATCGCGGTCGGATTCTTCACAATGCGCAAGAAGCCCGAAGCAGCCG
Source organism: uncultured Chloroflexota bacterium (assembly GCA_903914955.1). Taxonomy (GTDB): domain Bacteria; phylum Chloroflexota; class Anaerolineae; order Anaerolineales; family Villigracilaceae; genus Villigracilis. The sequence continues at coordinate 6,743 of CAIWRB010000400.1, forward strand.
CCACCAACGAACCGCTGCCACCTGCCTCCTAAAAACCCATACATAAAAAAACTGCTCCCGTTTCATGGAGCAGTTTTTTTTATAGGAAAGAAGCCTTACTTGATCGAGTAGGTAATGCTGACGTTAACAGAGATCGTCAATTGACCAGGCTGGATCGGTACAGCTACATCCGCAGCCATGCCGCCACCGCCGCCACCTTTACCAGAAAGCATCGGTATAGGGCTGTTCTCGTAGAAGCTCAGGTTCTGAATATCGCCAAGTGTAATGCCAGCGGCGTCCGCCATTTCCTGAGCCTGCGTCTTGGCGTCAGTCACTGCCTTGGCGCGAGCTTCCTTCACAGCGGCCGTCTTATCAGCTACATCAAATTGAATGCTGTTGACGTTGTTTGCGCCTGCGCTGATGGCGTCATCCAGCAAATTGCCAAGGCTGTCAAGATTGCGCACGGTGACGTAAACCGAATTATCCACCATGTAGACCGTGCCAGTCACAACGCCGTCGGGTCCATATTGTTGTGAAGGATAAATGCTGAAGTTGGTGGTGCGGATATCTTTTTTATCCACGCCCGCCTTTTTGATCGCATTGATCACCGCAGTGGTATGTGCTTTGTTGGCATCAACTGCTTCCGAGGCGGTCGCGGATTCGTCATGCACGCCGATATAGATGTAGGCAATATCAGGGGTGAGGTCAACCAGGCCAACGCCGTTCACGTTCATTGTGCGGGAGAAGGGTTGGGCCTCCTGATTAATGGTGGTTGGTCCGCATGCGCTCAAGATGAGAGCAAAAACCAGAACTGCAAAAACTAAAAATTTTGTACGCATTTTTATATCTCCTTTGTTTTGTGATTTCTTTATCAAAGACGTTGTTATTTTAAAAAAGTTCCCTTGCGTCATAAAATGCCGCACTTGTATTTTAATCCATTTGAAGCTAGAATGACGCACAAATGTTCTAATAGGAAGCCATGCCCATAAATTATCAGGCAATTTACACGCAAATAAAAGAGCTCGGCAAAGGCGCGAAAGAAAGACGGAAGAAGAAAGAGGAGGCGCAAGCCTCGGCGCGCGACTTGCTGAATTTTTACGATTCTAAATTGGATACTCTGCGCTCCAAAGTGGATATGGCCAAGGCAGTTGACCCGAACATCCGCTGTGCATACCCGCTCAACGAGACTCTCGCTTCTTTTCATCCGTTGCCCGCTCCTGTCATCCAAGTGACTCTGATCGCCGCTGACGGTTCGCAGATCAACCCTGACCGTCACGCAGCGATCCAGTTTTGCGTGGTTAACGTTGGCGCGATCCAGATGAAACTCAACTCAGGTGAAACGCCTGAAATTTTTACTGATACTGAATTATTATATGGTGATGATCTTTTGCCAAATGGCTTTCCCCTGTCAGACGGAATGGTGGCGCTAAAACGAGACCTCGCCGAACGGTCAAAACTGGAAGAATTATCCAAAGGTTTGCAGGGTTCAGTGGTTACGTTTACTGATGGACCGATCGAACTGTGGGGAGCTAAAGGCGAGGATGCAAGTTCATACGAAGCGATTGTCCAAAAATATCTTGGAGTGCTTTCCCGTTTGCAAGGGCGTGGAGTTATCACCGCTGGCTACGTGGACAAACCTTCCGCAGATCTGGTTGTGCGCCTGCTGGAAATCGCATCCGCCGATAACGAGCAGACGCAAAAACTGAGGGAGTTTCATCCACTACGCGGCGTAAGTGACCGCTGGCTGTTCGGCGGGCATAAAAATCCATTACTGCCGCCAGGTCACCGTTCGGCGGTATTTGGGATTCAGTCAAGCTCGGAAAAGAAATATACAGGTATTTTGTCATTGTATTTCTTCTATATCAATGTTGGCACGGAGGGACATCCCTGGCCAGTGCGCGTCGAAATCCCCAAATGGGTGGCGGATGATAAAGAGAAGTTGGATCTATTGCATGGTGTTCTGGTCGAGCAATGCCGCATGATGGGCAGTAAGCCGTATCCATATTTATTGCATCGCGCGCATGAGACTGCCGTTGTCAAAATGGAAGAGAAGCAGCAGATCGAGCAGATGCTGGCCATGGAATTACGCAATCAGGATGAAGATGTGGATGATGGGTCATACAAGCAATCGGCAAAGGATTTGCAGGGAAGAAAGAGAAGATAATTATAGAGGCGGCATGCGGGAGAC
>CAIWRB010000401.1 GCA_903914955.1 uncultured Chloroflexota bacterium
CGTGGGGTATTCCGATCCAGGCGGCGCACCGTCTTTCTCAATACTCAAACTTGAACCTATTTCCGGTCGAGACGACCCGCTTCCACCCAACCTTTGCCTACGAAATGATCTGGAATTTTCTTGCCGCCTCGCTTTTGATATGGTATTCACATCGCTTCAAGGAGCGCATGAAGCCTGGCGCCACCTTTAGCGCCTGGCTTATTTTTGCCGGAGTTGGGCGTTCGATCATTGAGTTGTTTCGCCCCGACCAGCCACTCATCCCCGGCACGCTAATTACTTACAGTATGGCGGTTTCGATTTTGATGGCTCTCCTGGGGCTTCTGATGTTATTAGTGCGATACGAAAAAATCAAATTTTCCTTTACTAAAAACTGGGAAGAAGAGTATCAAATTTTACAATCGTAGAAGACGATACTCATTTTCAGAAAAAGCCAATCGAAGAGATAAATACAGCCTAAAGCACTTCGATTGGCTATCACTTCCTGCTGATTGTTAATTTTTATTTTGAAATTAATTTCACCTATTCCTTAATTTGCTCTTGTCCAACTATGCAAGTTCAACTTTGGTGGTAGTAATCTCAAACTGGGGCGGATTCTCAAGGTGTTTCTTGACCGCGCACAACTCAGCAGAACGGATCAGTGAATCGCGATATTTATCTGGGAAGCTAGTCGGGACTTGAATCTCCAGATCGATCTTTTCCACCATGCCGGTCATCGGATTGCTGTGAATGCGCTGTGCAATGCGGATGCCATCTGTTGGAATGTTGCGCTGGCGGCAAAAGCCGAGGACATAAATGCCTGCACAAGTCCCAATGGATGAAAGAAACACCGCAAAAGGTGTTGGCGCGCTTGCCATCGGAGGCTGGTCGGTGGGAACGGTAAAATTTCCAAAATGTGCATCCACACGCGAGCCGCCCGGGAAGTCAACAATTATTTCCATAGTAGTAAATACTCCTTTTATCCTGTTGTTTGTTTATACCCTTTGGATGCTGTTATCATCAAAAAGTTGCGGATTTACCGAATGTGGCTGTATACTTCCTGCCTGTAACTTTTTTGAGTGGAACTCATCTAATGATTAAAACAATGCCAGCCGAAATTTCGCTTCAAGCGCTCATCGCCGGAGACCGCGATGAGTTCGCCCGTCTCGTGGATGAATATTCCAGCCCGATCTATCGCCTTGGGTTGAAAATGCTTGGAACTCCGCAGGACGCGGAAGATGTTCTTCAAAATACCTTCCTGAACGCTATGATCCACCTGCCAAAATTTGAGGGACGATCCAGTTTATTAACATGGCTGTATCGCATTGCATCCAATGAAGCGTTAATGTTGATCAGGAAGAAAAAGCCGGAAGTTAATCTTGACGATGTGGCTAATAGCGAAAATGATGAAGACCTAAAACCAACCCAGTTTGTGGATTGGAGCGCCCTGCCCGAAGATGAATTACTCTCAGGCGAAGGGAAACGAATTCTCGATCATGCGATCCAGATACTTCCCGAGTCCCTGCGGATCGTTTTTCTGTTGCGGGATGTCGAAGGAATATCGATCAAGGAAACCGCCGATGCCCTCAATTTGACAGAGGCGAATGTTAAGACCCGCTTATTACGTGCCCGATTGTTTTTACGCGAACAACTTTCCGCGTATTATGGCGAGCGCCTTATTCACGAGGAACAAAATGACTGAACATACTCACGGCAACTGTGTCAATTTACTGGGTTCACTATCGGAATATATAGATGGAGAATTGAACCCCGAACTCTGCGCGGAGATCGAAAAGCATCTTGCGGGATGTGAAGACTGCCGCGTCGTATTGAATACCACCAAGCGGACTATCGATCTTGTCCACGCGCCAATTGAAAAAACCAC
>CAIWRB010000402.1 GCA_903914955.1 uncultured Chloroflexota bacterium
AGCAGTAGAAAGAATGTCAATTTGAGCAGGGGCAAGCTGGAGATAGTCTGCAGCATTAAAGGTAAAACCGTTCAAGTCCTCACCGCGGTACAGTCTCGCCAGCGCAGAAATCAACCCGATATGCGCGTCTGAAAATTCACGATGGGCGCGGTCAACCTGCTTGTAAATATTCCGCGCATCAATAAACAACACAGTATCCTTCGACCTTATTGTTTTACCGCTAAGCTCGCTAAGAGCGCCAAGATTTTCTTTTCCCTTTGCGTCCTTCGCGCTCTTCGCGGTTAATTCGGCTTTGCCTTTATCAAGGAACCACAACGTACACGGCAAAGTCACCGTATAAAAGAAATTACTGCCGATGGCGATCATCACATCCACCACGCCCGCCTCGATCAACTCACGACGAATATCCTGTTCCGACTGGCGCGCGTCGCTGGCGGAATTCGCCATCACGAAACCCGCGCGACCGCGCACATTGAGACTGCTATAAAACAACTGGATCCAAAGATAATTGGCGTTATCGTTGCGCGGCATACCAAACGGAAAACGCACCTTATCATCTTTGAGCTTTTCCTTATCCACCGCGCTCACATTGAACGGCGGGTTCGCCATCACAAAATCGAACCTGCTCGCCGCCTTGTGCGGGTCATCGTAATACGAATTGCCCATCACCACATCGCCTTCCAAGCCGTGGATGGCAAGGTTCATGCGGCACATGCGCACCGTATCCTCCACCTTCTCCATGCCGAAAATGCTCAACTCGCGCTGCGGTTCCTTCTTACGTCTCTCCAAAAATCCCGCGCTCTGCACGAACATCCCGCCGCCCCCGCAGGCAGGATCATACAAGAGCCCATGGAACGGCTCGATCACCTCCGCAATCAAATTGACCAGCGAAGTGGGCGTATAAAACTCGCCACCCTTCTGACCCTCCGTCATCGAAAACTTGCCCAGGAAATACTCGTAGATTTTCCCGAACGCATCGCCCTCAATATCAAGCGGGATGGAATTGAACAACTTGAGCAGTTCCACCAAAACGGAATTTCCCACCCGTTGATAGATCTTCGGCAGGACGTCTTTCAGCGCCTCATTCTCTGCCTCGATCTGCCTCATCGCCTCATTCACATGCCTACCCGTATCCTCTCCCTCCGCCAACTGCAACAGATATGAAAAGCGCGCCTGCTCTGGCAGCCACAACGCCCCCGCCGCCTGAAAATTCAACTTGCCGATCTTGCTCCGTGCCCCTTCCTTCTTCTGCGCCAGCAACTCCCGCTCCGTCACCACGAACTTCGCCTCCACATACCTCAGGAACAACAACCCCAGCACAGGGCGCGAAAACTCACGCGGAGCCAATCCGCTATTCGCCCACAACTGGTCCGCTGCACCCCAAAGCCTATTCTCAATTTCAGTGATGTTCGTGGTCATTTAATGTCTCCAATCCCTGCATTATATGTCATTGATGTATTTGATGATGAGCAATACCAGTACTCAATACTTATACTGCGAAGCATCCATCTTGATGCGCAATTCGTCACATGACTGCCAGAGGGAAGAGTTGAGTTCAGATTTTTTGATGGGCATGAGGAGTTCCTAAGGATGAATTATGAAGGATGAAGTGCGAGGAGTTATGCATGCTTGCTTTTGCTGTGCGGCAAGCGTTTCGATAGCTTGGTTTTGACGGAGCTATGTAAAAGTAGGCTGTCAGGCGTCAGGTCTTCCAACGGGTAAACGCCCTCCAAATAGGCACGCGTCTGCGCCTCGTATTCCTGCCATTGGGGATGTCTGCTATGGGGAGCGCGCTCCTGCAAATCCCTGAGCATTTTCTTTGCCTCACGGAGATGTTTACTGGTAACGTACAGGGATGCTAATCCCAGCATGGCTTCCAATTGATTTGGGTCAGCAGTCAGAATTATCTTGTATTGCTCTTTAGCTTCATCCAGCCAGCCGATGGAGCGCATGATATTTGCATATCTCATGCGGACAGCAAGGTCAGCGGGCGCGCGTTCGAGCTTCTCGCGATAATAATCCAGTCCGTCGAGCGGGTGCATGATCGTACCATCGTGCAAACCGAACGATATGAGTTGGATGGGATGTCCCTGCGCCAGACCTCCCGCCATGGAGCTAGCGATGATGGTAAGTGTCAGCATGGAGACGGTCTGTGGTGCGAGTTCGTATTCATCCATGCTGTTGCATTGCGGGCAAGAGATGTGCTGGGGGATCACAAAGGGACTGCGCCCGCCAGCCTGCTTTTCTCTTATTTTCCTGTCGAAGTCTGGCATGTGAATGTAAATGCGTGGAAGCTCGCGGCGGAAGGTATGTCCACACTCAAGACAGTGGATATGGGTGGTAAAGGATTTACGTGGACGGGGAATGGTAAACATAAGATGAATTGGTTACTCCTTGTACATTTCTGCGAAGTGTTCCATCAATAAGCGCTGGACAAAGATATATCCACCATCCACCCAGTGCTCATTATTGTTTACAACTGTCTGTTCGTGTACAGTAAGCATTTCGTCTCTCAATTTAGAATATAGACTTGCTTTCGTGAACCAAAAAATATCCCGATTGACTGCGGGTGAGCGTTTCTTCGAGCGGGAAAATTGAATTGATCGTTTTTAGGTTTTTCAAGTCCGCCATTTCCACCTGCTCGATATGCCCGATCTTAACCCAGGCATTCATAAATTTCAGCAACTTCTTCTCCGCATAATAAGGCGGAATGAGCGCCTTTTCCTTCTTGGGGAAGTCCCTTGAAACCGCCACGATCCCAGCCTTGTATGGGGTCGATTTCTTGCGATTTCCTTTCACCAGATAAATATAAGTCGGGATCTTTTGCGCGATTTGTTTATTCAACATCTCAATGCGCGAGAGAGAAAGTGTTCCGCCTAATTTGCCAAACCAAACTGCGCCATGCTCATCCACTATTTGGTTGTGGAGCGAGATCACATCACCCACTTCAAACATGGTATCAGAAAAGCGGATTACAAGGTGAAGAGGAGCGGTTTCCATAGGTTCTTATTTTATCCGCTTTTGGAGTGTATCTGTTTCGGGTTGCAAAACCGTCAGGTTTCTGATGTCGGAGACTGGATAGCTGTTTCAGAATACATTGCTGCAAAATTCCCCATTGTGAACAGCAGTCGTAATTGGATCCATGAATTTCTCCTTGAATGACAGCAATGCTGATATTTTACGCCACAT